>JBBIID010000251.1:0-2481 GCA_037446675.1 Paludibacter sp. | reverse complement strand
CAAATGGCTTTCTGGTTGATAAAGAGACAGCAACACTAATGGCTTATCCTCCGGGAAATACTGATGAAACCATAGTTATTGATGGAAGTATTGTTAAGAACATTCCTAATGGTTATTTTTCGTATGCCGTTGCCAATTTGAAAAACATCATTTTTACAGAAGGTGTAGAAGTGATTGGATATACAGCTTTCAAAATAGGAGCCGGAGTTACCTCGGTGCTCGAATATGTTGAACTTCCAACAACGATAAAAGAAATTCAGGGCGAAGCTTTTGTCGGGAATAAAAATCTTCGACAAGTTATTTGTAAAGCCACTATTCCGCCCACATTAGCTCCAAATCAGGTTTTCAGGGAATCTAACGGAAAAGATACGCGATTGGGAGTTCCAGCCAATTTGGTCGATACGTACAAAGCATCACCTTGGAATACAACTATAAGTGCTGGTACAAATGCTTTCCCGGTTGCACAAATTGTGGCATATAACACTATTACCGTCATTGATGGAACCTGTATTCAAAGCGCATCAACTCCAAATTTTGCAGTAAAAGTTATTGCCAACGAAGCACCTGAAGGAAAAGCATTTTCTGGTTGGACTACAAATCCAGCGGCAACGTTTGTCAATCCGAAAGCATCAGTAGGCATTTTTACCATGCCAGCTAGCGACATAACTGTACGCGCCACTTTCTCCGAAAAAAGGCCTTACACAATAATAGACGCAAGTACACCTTCGGGTGAAGCCGGAGTTGGAAGTGTGGTTAACATCGATGCAGAGCCAATAAGAAATGGACAACTCTTCCGCAACTGGGAAATTGTAGAAGGAAATGGCGTGGTTCTCGATAATCCTCAGGCAATTTCAACTTCATTTACTATGGTCGATGCTCAAGTGACAATCGCAGCACGATATGCATCAGCTTATATGATTAATATCACCGGAGGAGATGCCGTGCTGGAAGCTTTCGAAAATGATATTGTGAGTGTTTCAGCTGCCACAAAATCGAATCAGGAATTTGTAAATTGGACAACAACAACTCCAAATGT
Source organism: Paludibacter sp. (assembly GCA_037446675.1). GTDB lineage: Bacteria > Bacteroidota > Bacteroidia > Bacteroidales > Paludibacteraceae > Paludibacter. The sequence goes on along the minus strand of JBBIID010000251.1, from coordinate 1,445 downwards.
GGTTTTCGCTAATCCTGAAAGCCCAGTAACAACTTTTATAATGCCGGCTAACGAGGTAAATGTAACAGCTAACTTCAAATACGTAAGTGCGCTCAACGAAAATTTTGCTCACATTAGATTATATCCAAATCCAGCAAGCAATTACATCAAAGTGGAAGGCTTCGAAAACAACCAATACGAAATAGTGGACGTACTCGGCAAAAGTGTTCTTTGCCGAAAAATCAATGAAGGTACAATTGCCATCGGCAACTTGAAGAATGGAATTTACATATTCAAATCAGGCGGACAAGCCATAAGATTCATCAAAAAATAAGTTTTTCTTCTAATATAAAATATCAAATCATGAAAAATGCAACTTTTACTTTTAAACGGCAACTTATTATTGCTTATTTACTTTTCACAGGCATTTTATTGTATGCCCAAGAAAAAACAATTCTTGTAGAAAGTAGCGGCTCAGTTGGAACTCTGCTGACCGACAACGAAAAAGCGAACACAACTAGACTCATTGTTAGTACTGCTGCTGGAATCACTCTAAACGAAGCTGATTTCACAGTAATGAATACAATGCCAAAACTTAAAGAGCTTGATTTATCGGGCGACTTAAACACAACCGATTTTCCTGCAAATTCATTTAAAGACAATGCAACTATCGAATCGATCAAGTTTCCACCTCACACAGCTACATTTGGTGGTGGAGCATTTATTAATTGCGCTTTAAAGGGTGTAGTATCATTTCCTAGTACGATTACAAATCAGAACGTGTTTATCAGCCGTTTCGACAACTGTCAGGGAATCACCGGATTTGCATTTCCAGACAATGCTCCAACACATGTTCTGCAAGCCAGAGATGGGGTTATTTTGTATGCAAATGGTACTCAATTAATGAAATATCCTTGTGGTAAAACCAACGAAACATACACAATGCCCGAAGGTGTAACATTTATTGCTCAACAGGCATTTGGTGATCAACATCATTTAAAAAAGCTTGTATTTGCGTCTACGGTAAACTCATTTCAAAATGAAACAGCTATTATTAGAAACACCACTTCTATCGAAGCCTTTGATGTAACTCCCGGAGGGACATATCTTGGAGCTATTGATGGAATTTTATACAAAAAACAAACAAAAACACTGTTCTACTTTCCACCAGCCAAACAGGTAGAAGACCTTACAATCGATGGAAGTATTATTCAAACAGTACCAAGCGGATTCTTTTCGAATAATCAAACACTAAAGCATATCAAATTCACCGAAGGTTTCCGTGAAGTAGGATATACAGCTTTTAAAGCTGCTACTGCATTAGAGTACGTAGAACTTCCGAGCACTTGCGATACAATTGCTAAAGAAGCATTTCACGGATGCAAAAATCTCTTACAATTAATCTGTAAAGCAACAATTGCTCCAAAAATCGGCGATGTAGTTTTTCGTGATGCAAACGGCACAAA
>JBBIID010000250.1:0-5150 GCA_037446675.1 Paludibacter sp. | reverse complement strand
AAGGCGGAATTTATAACTTCGTGACAAAGCGTGGAATTTGCAAGGGCGCAAACTCAAAAATATCGTGGACGCAGGTTGAAACCGGATCGGCGATAACCTGGAAATATCCAAGTTGTATTTTGTTGGGCGATAATTCGTCAGCCGAGTTTTATTCAGTGGCGGTTACTAATCACCATCAACAAGCCGATACTGGAACAAAAATGCTGCATATTGGTAAAAATACAAGCTCACATATTTTGTCCAAAGGAATTTCTGCCGGACAAAGCCAGAACAGTTACCGTGGTTTGGTTAAGGTTAATCCGGCTGCCGAAAATGCCCGCAATTTTTCGCAATGCGACAGCCTTTTGTTGGGCGATAAATGTGGAGCGCACACTTTCCCTTATATGGAAGTGAATAACGACTCGGCTATCGTCGAACACGAAGCTACAACTTCAAAAATCAACGAAGATCAGATATTCTATTGCAACCAACGCGGTATTTCGACTGAAGATGCCGTTGGACTTATTGTAAACGGTTACGCTAAAGAAGTGCTGAATCAGTTGCCTATGGAATTTGCGGTGGAAGCTCAGAAATTATTACAAATTACATTGGAAGGTTCAGTTGGATGAACTCCCAACCCTCTAAAGGGGCTTTTGTTGTGATACAAGGACTTTTCAATAAGTATAAAGTTCGATTCTTTTGAAATTAAATAAAAAATATAAAACAAAACTAATTAAGTTCCCCTTTAGGGGATAGGGGTTATGCTGGAAATAAAGAATTTGCATGCCAACATCAACGGCAAGGAAATATTAAAAGGGTTGGATCTTGTGGTTCGTCCCGGAGAAATACATGCGATAATGGGACCTAACGGTGCCGGAAAATCAACTTTAGCTTCGGTACTTTCAGGAAATCAGGCTTTTGAAGTGACACACGGAAATGTTACTTTTTATGGAAAAGATTTGTTGGAATTGTCGCCGGAAGATCGTTCTCGCGAAGGTATTTTTCTTAGTTTTCAATATCCTGTCGAAATTCCGGGTGTAAGTATGGTGAATTTCATGCGTACAGCTTTGAACGAACACCGGAAATATAAAAACCTGGAGCCAATGTCGGCAACCGATTTTCTTCGCACCATGCGTGAAAAGAAAGAATTGGTGGAAATGGATAATAAACTGACGAATCGCTCGGTGAATGAAGGATTTTCGGGAGGAGAGAAGAAACGCAACGAAATCTTCCAAATGGCTATGCTCGAACCTCGTTTATCCATTCTCGACGAAACTGATTCCGGTTTGGATATTGACGCGTTGAGAATTGTCGCAAACGGTGTGAACAAGCTTAAAACGCCCGAAAATGCAAGTATTGTTATTACGCACTATCAACGATTGTTGGATTACATTGTGCCTGATTTTGTGCATGTATTGTACGATGGTCGCATTGTAAAATCGGGAACGAAAGAATTGGCTTACGAACTGGAAGAAAGGGGTTACGACTGGATAAAAAAAGAAGTGGACGGCGAATGATGTGTCAATTTGAAAATGTGCCAATGTGCTAATTTTCTTGATATTTACATCATACATTATTACCTCTTAATAATATGGAACAACAATATATAGATTTATACAAAGAACACTGCGAAAGCATTAAAAAGCATTCGGCGGCGGTACTAAACGAGTCGCGCGATGCGTCTTTTTCTTTGTTTGAGGAATTGCATTTCCCTACTTCCGCATTGGAAAACTACAAATATACCGATCTGAAAGAGCCTCTATCGATTGATTATGGTTTAAATATTAATAGACTACAAATACCTGTTAATCCTTACGATGTATTTAAATGTGATGTGCCGGGCATCAATTCCTATTTGTTTTTTGTAGTGAACGATGCTTTTTATCCGACCAATATTCCGGATGCTCTGAAACTTCCGGAAGGAGTTATTATTGGAAGCGTAAAGGATGCTGCTCAAGCTTATCCCGAATTGGTGAAAAAGTATTTTGGAAAACTGAGCACTGCAAAAAAAGATGGTTTGGTGGCATTCAACGGAGCGTTTGCGCAGGATGGGTTCTTTATGTACGTTCCTAAAAACGTGATTTTGGACAAGCCTGTACAATTGATAAATATCATGCGTTCGGATGTTGACATGATGTCAATCAGTCATAATCTGATTATTTTGGAAGAAGGTGCTAAGGCGCAGTTGTTGGTTTGCGATCATACAATGGACGACGTTCATTTCCTGTCCAACCGTGTTACGGAAGTTTTTGTTGCCGAAAATGCCACTTACGAGCATTACAAACTCGAAAATACGCATGTGAAGACTACTAATCTTTCCACTTTGCTTATCGATCAGCAAACATCGTCGAATGTATTGGCGAATGTAATTACGTTGCATAATGGCGTTACGCGAAATACGATAGAAATAGATTTGGATGGGGAGTACTGCGAAACCAAACTTTACGGGATGGTGATTGGTGACAAAAAACAACAAGTTGATAATTTTTCGTCGATTATTCATAATAAACCGAATTGCCACAGCAACGAACTGTTCAAGTACGTGTTGGACGACTTTTCGAAAGGTGGATTTACTGGAAAGCTTTATGTGGCTAAAGATGCGCAGAAAACAGCGGCTTTCCAAACCAACAAAAACATTTTATTGAACAAAACGGCCAAAATGCGCACCAAACCTCAGTTGGAAATTTATGCCGACGACGTGAAATGTTCGCATGGAGCAACCGTGGGTTCGTTGGACGAAAGTGCAAAATTCTATATGCAATCGCGTGGAATTTCGGAAGAAGAAGCGCGTTTATTGCTTATGTTTGCATTTACTAGCGATGTGATTGATAATATACGCATTCCTGCATTGCAAGATAGAATAAGAATGTTGGTTGAGAAACGTTTGCGTGGCGAATTGTCAAAATGTGAAGGTTGTTTGATATGTCAATGATTAAAATTGGAACAAGTTCATTCTGATACTACTCCGCAACATTCTATGTAATCTTGCGGAGTTTTCTTTCGTATAAACCAAATGTTTTACTGTTCAGTAATTTGAAAAGTTACTATTAAATTTAATTGATTGAATATGAGTGATTTTAAATTAAAACTTATAACTCATAATTCATAACTCATAACAATCCACATGAATCTCACCAAAGAAGATATAAAACAGAAGTTGTTACAGCCATTGCCGGGAAGAAATTCTCACCTCAAAATGGCGACTAAAGCACGATTGGATGAGCTGGCGCGATTAAACGGTAATTCCAGTACTGCGAAAAAAAGTGCTGTTCTTATTCTTTTGTTTCATGAGGATGAAAAATTGAAGGTGATTCTTATCCGCAGAAGCTTTTACGTGGGCGTGCATGCCGGGCAGATTGCTTTCCCGGGCGGAAGGTTTGAAGAGGAAGATATTGATGTAAAAAACACTGCTTTGCGTGAAATACAAGAAGAAATTGGAGTAACAAAAGATCAAATTGAAGTGCTTGGCAGGTTGTCGGATATTTACGTTCCACCTAGTAATTTTATGATTAGCGTTTTTGTGGGTTTTATGGATCAGAAGCCCGTATTCAAACCAGATGAACGCGAAGTTGCCGAAATAATTGAAGTGGACATGGACGAGTTTTTCACTGAAAATGTAATCCAGGAAAAAGAGTTTGTTGTTCCATCAAACAACTATTCGGTAAAAGCGCCATATTATAATGTGCCGAAAGCAGAAGTATGGGGTGCCAGCGCCATGGTGATGACCGAATTACTGGATTTACTTAAAACAAACTAATCAATAAACAAATTAACCAATAATCAAGTCAACCAAATGGAGAAAATCCGTCTGAATAAATTTATTAGTGATAGTGGTGTCTGTTCTCGTCGTGAAGCCGACAAATTTATCGAACAGGGACACGTTTTTGTAAACGGACGGCGAGCCAATGTTGGCGATCAGGTTTCACCGCGCGACAAAGTGTTGCTCAATGGTAATCTTGTAGAGGCAAAAGAAGGAACTGATTTTGTTTTTCTGGCCTTTAATAAACCTGTTGGAATTATCAGTACTACCGAAATTGGTGTGAAGGACAGCATTATTGATTATATTGGTTATCACGAACGTATTTTTCCTATCGGTCGGCTCGATAAAGAATCGCAGGGTTTAATCTTTCTAACGAATAATGGCGATATTGTAAACAAGATTCTTCGTGCCGGAAACAAGCACGAAAAAGAATATTTGGTAACTGTAGATAAACCAGTTACCGACGATTTTATTCTGAAAATGGGCAATGGAGTTCCTATTTTGGGTGAGATGACCAAAAAGTGCAAAGTGCAAAAGGAATCGGTTTATAGTTTTCGAATAATTCTTATTCAGGGACTTAACAGACAGATCCGAAGAATGTGTGAGTATTTCGGTTACGAAGTAACTAAACTGGAACGTATCCGCATAATGAATATAAGTCTGAAAGGACTACCAATTGGTGAATGGCGACAGCTTGAGCCTGACGAAATGAAGCAAATAATGGCGGACATTGCTCATTCCAGTTCGGAGGCGAAAAGCAAAAATCAACATTCTGCACCTAAAAATCAGGTCTCAGGAACCAGATTTTCAGAAAAAAGAATGCAGGTTCAGGAAAAGCCAAAATCATCGAAATCAACTTCCGATCGTTCGTCAAATCCGAATCCAAAATCAAAAGAATTACGTTCGGGTTCGGGTAATTCAGGCGGGCGTAAAAACTCGAAAATGTCCGGAAACAGATCTTCGACTCAAAACCGGGGTAAATCGGGTCGCAGATAACTTAATCTTTTATCTTTTTCTCAATTCTTTTGTCCGGAACAAGCCAAAGAATTGCTATAGAGACAATAATTATCAGCGAGATTTCCTTCAGAATAAAAGCGAAAATTACGGCCAGTGCGTAAGCTATTATCGAAACAAAACCTTTAGAATCTTTTCCTATGGCCAGCAATAGCAGCGAATCTTTCCCGTGTACATGGATAATGGTTTTCGATAAAATGAAATAAGCAATTGCCGCCATTAAAAGCACAAAAGAATAAGCAGCCACCGGTAATTCGGAAAAATGATTCTCACCCGACCATGCTGTAACAAACGGTATCAGCGACAACCAGAACAAAAGATGAGTATTCGCCCACAAAATGCTCCCATTCACACTTTTTACCGTATGAATTAAATGGTGATGATTGTTCCAGTATAT
>JBBIID010000249.1:1118-5156 GCA_037446675.1 Paludibacter sp. | reverse complement strand
CTCATAATCAAGTCATTCTTTGCTCTTGCTCTTAGATAAGAATATCCCAATGCGCAAGACCTTTTTATTTATGTAGTTTTAATGGTTATATTCAGAATTTCCTTGTAAAAGGCAAGGGTTTTCTCATTCTGACTAATAAAAGAAGCGGTATCAAAACGTATGGCAAATTGAACATGAGAAATTTTAGAATATTAGGCGAACGATATTCTGGTTCGCCAAAAAATTCCACACCGAATACAACAATACCCGTAAGTGTAATAATCATTGTCGCATAAATAACCGCCGGAAGCTGAATTTGGTTTTTTCCTTTAAGGAGGCAAAATACCAATACCAAATAAAATGGTCCATAAACAAAAGCCGACAAGCCGGTTACAAAACGCATCCACACCGGAGGATTCATAAACAATGGATCGGTTCCCTGCGCATACCAGTAATTGGCACGGGCAAACATGTTGGCTGAGTCGGGCGACATTTCTACGCCAATAGTAGGAAGAGCATCGCTAATGACACAGGTAACCGTAAAAACAAGAAATATAATAGCGAAAAAAATGTCGATAGGTCGTTGTTTAAGAGGAAGATTGGCGGAAATATTAGCAGTCATTTATGTTTAGCTTATCTTGTTAATAATTTTATTTTAAGAGTGCAAAATTAGCTGTTTTATTCAAAAAATCCTCTGATTAGTTCAAGTTTAACGAAGTGCAACTTGCGCTATGAGCCGCAAATTTAGAAGAAAAAAGAGGTTCAAAGGTTATGGATAAGTTTTAATAACAATATTCGAACTGAAAATAGTTAATACAATTATTGATATAAATATTACTAAACTTATAACATTATTTGAATTATACATTTTTCTAAAAAAGACTCCTTCTACACTCAAATCAATGCTTTTGGGAAATGATTTAAAAAATATGTATTCTTTAATATTATCTGTTATTTTCTTTCTAATATTCTTATCATTAATGGTTTTTATAATCCTCCACAATGAATACATTTTAGTCATAATTACCAAAATAAATAATAACCATATTGTTATAAGCATATTTTCCATGGTAAAATAACAGAATTAGTGATAAAATAAATAATTTTCATTTTATTCCAAGTCCTTAAACTCATAACTCATCCCTTCTTCCGAAACTTTCAATTGCACAAAGCTGGCATTTGGCACACCATCTTTCAGCGCATCCATGGTGAGGTAAGTTGTGTAACCAAGCTGATCGGCCGCACGAACATGATCGTGACCCATAATCACCATATTCACTCGGTTTTGTGCAAACAGTGGCAGCAATACTTCCAACTCGCTAACTAATGGATTAGTTGAGCTGGTGTGCCTATCGCGGAAAAAGTTGACATGCGAGAATATTACGCAATTTCGATAATTTCCGCGTTCGTTTTTCAACACATCTTTCAGCCAGTCCAACTGCTTTCCACCCAATGTTCCGCCACCCGAATCGAGACAGATAAAAATATCCTTGTGTTGAGGAGTTTGCACCGTGAAATAATATGTGGACGATCCGAAATATTCATAAAAAGTTTTCCAACCATCGAAGTATAAATCGTGATTTCCAACCATAAGAAAATGCGGAGAATCGGCAAAATCGGGCAATGTATTTTTAAAAACGAGGTAATCTTCCTTTTGTCCGGTCACAATATCGCCCACAATAACAAAAGCCAGATTTCCCTGTTTTTTCGATTCGCTTAAAAGGATATTGAGGTTATCCGTTCCACCAACATGGCTATCGCCTGCCACCAAAATCTGGTAATTTTCGGTTGTTGCAGTAAGTGTTTTAAAACCATGTGTTTGATTCCATGCATTCGATTGTTCAAATCGATCGTCGACACGGTCAGGCGAAGAGAAAACTCCTCCAAAGTCGAGCGTATGATTGCAAGCAGAGAGAGTTACAATCAGTGCAATGAATGCTATTTTCAATCGATTTGCCATACTATTCCTCCCCTTAAATAAGTCCCAAAAGCATTTACATGCAAATTAAACAAACCGGCCTGCATATAGCCCAGTTCTGTATACAATTTCAGCGTTGAATTCAATTTATAATTCAAGCCTAATAAAATCATTGGATTTGTTTCCTGCTGAATTGTGTAGCGATCGAAGTTGGTTATCGCTGCTTCAAAACCCATTTTTTCAGTAAATTGTTGAAAATAAGAAATTCTGTAAATTGCGTTCAACGGTTCCCAAAATGTGGTTTTTACAGAATCGGCAAAATTGTTTTGAAGAATTGCGGACTGTGTAAAATGATAAAAACGACTGTTCAATCCAAGTTGAAATCCCCAATGTGACAGTCTGTATTTTGCCAGCAGACCAAAATTGGTTTCCCGCATATCCGATGACAGCGGTTTCCAAAGATAAAGCCCTTGCAGATTAATGCTATTCGACTTTAATTTGAAATCGTTTGCAACGGTAAATAAAACAGCCGAAAAGATATTTTCTTTTGCATTGGAGAAGGACAGTAAACCTCCAAAAGAGGTGGATAAGTTTTTCGTGCGTCCTTCGATCTGAGCTGAAAAATTGCCGTAAAAGCCTTCAGAAACGGCATTCGATCCGGTTTCGACATAACTATTCAATGATATTTGAGAGAAAGCATCAGTCCAAAATAAGAGTAAAAAGACGAATGTTATTAGTTTTAAAATGGCGCGGGAATTTCCACCAGCAGTATTTTTCAACATTTATATGATAATATGATTTTTTCGATTTTTCTAATATGGATTTTCTCAATTTATTTTGCTTTTCATATCCAGTTCAAATTTCAATTCCTCTCCGTCGCGAAATACGACCAATTTCAACTTAAATGGAGATGGTGTTTCAAAAATTTTTTTTATTTCTTTAATGTCCATTGTAAAAGCTTTTTGTCCGTTCACTTCAAAAATCTGGTCACCCTCTTTTATGCCCGCAGCCGCTGCCGGAGAATCTTTCCATATTTTCCACACCTCGGTTTGTGGCAAAAACGGAAAAATCTGTATAATCTCAATACCTGCAATATTGTAATTGAATGTCTTTTTAAAGTATTCATTCGGCCTAAGATACACCTGTTTATTGGCATAATCGATAAAGCAATTAAACCTGCTCATCAATTGGCTTCCTACCGTTCCATCTCTTTCCGAATTTCCAATTATATCTAAAATACTCGTCGAATCGGGGAAAGCAACAATTGGATTATTGATGCTATGAGAACCGAAATAAATCTTTTTTATCCTCCCTATTTTTCCTACTATTTCGCCATTCAGTCCCTGTCCTATCGTAGCACTAACTGTTTTTTCGGGCATTTTTATCGAATTTCCTTTGTAAGTCTGAAACCATGCTCTCAGTTCTGCTCCGGTATCAAGCAACATGTTTACGTTCTTTTTTGTTCCATCAAGCTCTTCCACTACGAGGTTGAAAAACATTTTTTGCCCTTCCATAGTTAAAGGGATTTTTTCATATCCTTTTGGAACAATAAATGACTTATTATCGTACAACCTCAGTCGGCGACTCGAATAATTAATCTCTAAAACATGGCTTTTAAAAAAATCTACTCCAATTAGTCCGTTTATTTTTGTTCCCGTATGTTTTGTCAGATTAAATATATCTTCTTTCAACACCAAAACCACTTTATTCTCGAGCTTCAATTTTCCGGCTTCAATAGTATTATAGCCACTTGTGTAGGCTTCCAAACGTTCTCCTCCACCCAAACCAATCAGTTCTTTTACGCTTGAGTAATTCAACGTTATATTATCGCCGGGCAACAATTCCGTAATGAGCGTATTCCGAATTCCTGAATCTAAAATCAAGTTTAATGGCGAAGATTTATTTATCCTCACTTTAATCACAGCATAAGTTCCTACCATTTCGAATGGAATAGAGGCAACCGGCTTGATGCGGTCTGATGCGATTATGGCTTGAATCAAAACGAAAAATATCAAGAGAAAACTAAACTTTCTCATAATCGTGTGATTTTTTTAGATACGCGAAGATACATTTTTTCAAGAAATAATCCACTGACACAGATTAAATTATTGCCGAATGCGAATATTTTATTAAATATGTGA
>JBBIID010000249.1:705-1106 GCA_037446675.1 Paludibacter sp. | reverse complement strand
TTTATCCAATAGATAAAACAAACTACTTTTACTCTCTGAAAATGAACCCGAACGAATTGAAATGAAAAAAATAATTCTCATCCTCACACTTTTGTTGTCGCTCAACGCTTTTTCGGCTTCCAAACATTCGCTTAGCGGAACAATTACCGATGCCGGAACAGGCGAAAGCCTCATTGGAGCCAGCATTACCGTTAATGAATTACCCGGAACAGGAGTTACAACCAACAGCTATGGATACTTCTCACTTACATTGCCCGATGGTAAATATACTTTTGCAATAACATATCTCGGCTACAAAACGATTGTTTTGCCACTCAACTTAAACGAAAACAAACAAATGAATTTTAAGTTGGAGAGCGATTCGAAACAATTGGAAGACGTTGAAATTACTGCTCAACGAA
>JBBIID010000249.1:0-675 GCA_037446675.1 Paludibacter sp. | reverse complement strand
AAAATGGATGTGAAAGAAATAAGCAAAATTCCGGTGTTGTTTGGCGAAGCAGATATTATGAAAACGCTGAAGCTAACACCGGGCATTAAATCGGCCGGCGAAGGGAGCGGAGGGATGTTCGTCCGCGGTGGCAACAATTCGCAAAACCTTATTCTACTGGACGAAGCAACCGTTTACAATGCCGATCATTTGCTGGGTTTTTTCTCTACTTTCAACAGCGATGCGATAAAGGATATTCAAATGTTCAAAGGAACTGCCCCTGCCGAATATGGTGGAAGAATTTCGTCGGTACTGGACATAAAAATGAACGATGGAAACAATCAGGATTATCACGTAGGCGGTGGCATCGGACTCATTTCTTCGCGATTGAATGTGGAAGGCCCGATCGTAAAAGATAAAAGTTCGTTTCTCGTTACCGGAAGGCGCACTTATGCCGATTTGTTTCTCAAAATCTCGCCGGACAGTCTTATCAATAACAATCAGTTGTATTTCTACGATTTAAATGCTAAAGCAAATTACATTATTAACGACAATAATCGCATTTATCTCTCGGGATATTTTGGTCGGGATGTGTTCACTTTTCAGGAACGGTTTGGCATCAATTGGGGAAATATAACCGGAACGTTGCGCTGGAATCATATCTGGAACGAAAAACTTTTCAGCAATACGTCGCTT
>JBBIID010000248.1:0-5215 GCA_037446675.1 Paludibacter sp. | reverse complement strand
TGCCTCAAAACAACGATTGTATTTTGTGACCGGATTATAATAGTCGAACCACTGAAAACCATTTTTATAACCCTTTAGCCCCTTTTGAATTTCCGGCTCATTTAAGATTGGAATAAACTGCTGTCTGTCTGGGATACCATCTTCAGTATGTAGCGTTGTTCCTGCATCAACAGATAAAATTACAACAGATGGTTTATCTGCGAAACGTCTGTAATAATTATACCTTAATCGTTGGAACGGGAACGTAGCATTTGTCGCTCCTAAATTATAACTATCAACCCGCAGAATCGAATCAATTATCTGAGTTGAAAAATGCCGGTAGGCCCTTGAATTTCCAAGGATAATCCAATTTGAATGAATAGAATCGGTACGATACCGGTTCCATTCTCCAAATTCACCCTTCCTCAGCGATCGCAGTCCATGATCCGCCAGCAGTCCGAAAATGATTCCCAGCACAATCAACAAAGCAGAAAAGAGTCCTATTTTAAGTAAAAAATTTCTCATCAGATTAAAATTGGAAATAAATAAATGTTTCTTCACCGCCACCAAAGAGGAAAATAGCCATCAACAGAAATAGATAAATTGACCATCTCCAAATCCGGGATTTGATTTTTTGCAAAACCAAGCCATGCAATTCAAAACGTTGAACCCATTCTACCGTAAGCATAAAAAGAATAAACAACATACATTTGGTAGAAAGATAAAACAAGTCAGGGATTTCAAAAAGCGAACTTGTAAACATGGCATTCAAATAATGAACTGCAGCATTGATATTTTTTGAGCGGAAAAATATCCATCCAAGTAAAACCAAAAAGAAGGTAGAAAGCATTTGGAAAATCTCTTTTCCTGAAGGAAAGAATCTATCCACAGCAACGACATCGGTAAACCGACGATTTTTCTTTAACAGCAACAAAGGCAAAAACAATAATCCATGATAGCTACCCCAGGCAAGAAATGTCCAGTTTGCACCATGCCAAAATCCGCTCACAACGAATACAGTCAGCGTATTTCTAATGTTAAACAATAAATTACTCCTGCTCCCGCCCATCGGTATATATACATAATCGCGAAACCAGGTAGAAAGAGATATATGCCACCGTCGCCAGAATTCAGCAATATCTCTTGAAAAATAAGGGTAATTAAAATTTCGCATTAATGAGAACCCAAACAACCGGGCTGTTCCTATTGCTATATCTGAATATCCGGAAAAATCACCATAAATCTGAAAAGCAAAAAACAGAGCACCCAACAACAGTGCACTGCCAGACTGGTAACCAACCCCGTCAAACACCTGATTTGCATATATAGCACAAGTATCAGCGACGACCATTTTCTTAAACAGTCCCCATAAAATTTGTCTCATTCCGTCAACGGCTTTGTCTGAATCAAAAGTTCGTTTCCTATAAAATTGTGGAAGAAGATTGGTTGCTCTTTCGATAGGACCTGCAACTAACTGGGGGAAAAAACTTACATAAGCTAAAAAAGAAATCAGATTGGTTGCCGGTTGTAATTTTCTACGATAGACATCTATGGAGTAACTTAAAGCCTGAAATGTGTAAAAGCTAATTCCTACTGGAAGAATAACTTTCATCGTATGAATATCAAATTCTTTTCCGAACAGGCGAAAAGCTTCAATAAAACTATCCACAAAGAAGTTATAGTATTTGAATCCGGCCAGTAATAAAACATTAATAAGAATATTGATGGCAGACACGTACCATGATGGAGAAAAACGCATTGTACTTCGTGATTCAAAATTATCTGTCCGAAACCTTACAATCAATTGCCCGGCTACAAAACTACATACAGAGGTAAATCCAATAAGTAATAAAAAACGCCAATCCCACCAACCATAAAAAATATAGCTGACACAAACAATGAAAAGATTTTGCCATTTTAGATTTGAATTAAATACAAACCAATAAAGCAAAAAACAATGGGAAGAAAGACTGCAAATTCTAATGAATTGAATAACATCTACGTATTAGATTCGTTCTATGCAAAAATAGTAAATCAAGCCGAAAGAGTAAAACTTTTTAATCAATTTAGGATCTTATTTATTAATAATTCTAAAATTGTTACACAAAACATCCCGAAATCAAAATCAATTTTGTTTCTTTGTCAAGATTTATGAATTAAATACTCAATATTCATTTGGAATATTTGATTCCTTCATGACGCGTTGACTAATTTATTCGTTCCATTTTACTTTTCGGGGAGATAAGTAAATAATTAAACATAATTCCAAAATTATGAATAAATTAGTATATCGTTCCTATAAAGAGAGTGACATTTTGAAAGATTTAAGTGAATTCGAGATTAACAATGATTTCGGATGCAACAACTATGTAGCACGAAGTAATTCATTGTTTCGCAGTTTCAGCTTTAATAAAGGTGAGCAAGTCAGTATTGAGCTTATAGAAGAAAATTCAATCATCATTATTACTGAAGGGACGTTTCTGGCAAGTGGCCAAACCCATCAATCAAAGATTTTAAATTCCGGACAGATGTTTTTAAGGACGAAAGACTCCGGCAATTTGGAAGGTGAAGCAACCGAAGATTTATCCTTAATCTGCATTCAGTTCAATAATATTATTAGCACTTGTGAGAAAACCGCTCTTGACAAAATTTCAATTTATTGCCCCGCTAAAGCCGATGAATTTGAAATATTGGAAATAAATGAGGCCATGAAGCTGTATATAAACGGAATATCTCTTTTGTTCAAATCAGGAGCCTTCTGTAATTTCATGTATGAATTAAAGAAAAGAGAACTTATTTTTATTTTATACACATTTTATGACAAGGTAAATTCCGCTCGTTTTCTACTTCCCTTAATTGAAAATCAAAACAATTTCATCAGTTTGGTTCTAAACAAATTTTCGATCAACTGTAATGTTATCGAGCTTGCCGATAGATGCAATATGTCCCCCAAAACACTTACCAGAAAATTCAAGGAACATTTCAATGATACCCCCTATCAATGGATTATTCAACAAAAAAATAAGAACATATTAAGCAGATTGGCACAACCCAACGTAAACATACAAGCAATCTCTGAAGAGTTTGGTTTTTCATCTTCTGCTCATTTTATCAGTTACTGCAAAAGATATCTTAAACAGACACCGTTGGTTATTCATAAAGAAATAAGGAAAAAGACTATTTAACTCAACACATCTTTTTATCCAATCTTTGTCTCATTTGTGTAATTATCAGTCTGCGATTTGCATTTTGTTCCAAAACATTATAAATAATTTTGCAGTCTATTTTACACGATACACAGAGAGAACCATCATGCTTCGGTTACTTAATTAATATAGATACAATTGCTTCGGTTTACTAATTTAAAGAGTTAAAAATGAAGAATAAGCATTATTTTGAAGATAAAAAGGCCTATGATGCATACATTAGGAAATGGAGAATCATTCAGACAATATGTGTAGTCATATTTATAGTTATTTTCTTGTTTTTGATTTATCTTGTTTATCAGGAAGTCGTTTGTAATAAGCCGGTACTGAACTGGCTGTAAATCGACCTTGTTTTAAACGACTCCATTCAACTATCATCTTGATTTTCTATCTTCACTTAATCCAATTTCTGCAACTCAACCTCAGTTTTTTGCAGTTCGTCAAATAAATTTGACTGTCCACGTTTTCGTTTCATAGATTTGTCTCAAAAAACAAATCATATGAAACGAAAACCTATATTCATTTCCCTTTTTATGCTAAGTACGCTTATATGTTTTGCTCAGCAACAATCTTTGATAACAGGTAGTGTATTTACAAACGACTATTTACCAGCCGAAGGAGCCAACATTGTACTATTATCAGCCACCGATTCGGCATTTATAACCGGAACTGCAGCTAATAAGAATGGAAATTTTCAACTCAAAGAGATACCCAAGGGTTTGTATTACATACAGGTATCTATGCTTGGATATCAAAAAAACTCCTGCAAAGCCAATGTTTTGGCAGGAAAATCTTTTATGCTTGACACCATTTACCTACAGCCGGAGGCAATTGGTCTTAATACAATTGTAGTCACGGCAAAGAAACCTGCGATCCAAATAGAAGCCGACAAAACGACAATCAATATGGAAGCCACCATTGTCAATACCGGAGGAAATGCATTCAGTGTATTGGAGACTCTGCCCGGAGTATATATTAACAGCAACGGAGCTGTTTCATTGAATGGAAAGAACGGAACTAAAGTCTTGATTGACGGAAAACCCGCTTATTTGCAAGGAGAAGAACTGGTAAGCTTTCTTAAATCCACACCGGCCACATCCTTAGATAAAATAGAATTAATTACCAATCCTTCGGCCCGATACGATGCAAGCGGTAATTCCGGACTTATTAATATACGGACTAAAAAAACAAGAATAATGGGATTCAATCTGGGGATTACATCCAACTTTATGCAAGGAAAATATGAAAAGAGTAACCATTCTGTCTCTTTCAACCATCGAAAAGAAAAATTCAACCTTTTTGGGATGTATGGGTATTATAGTGGCAGAAATTACGTTGATCTGCAAGTGATACGTGAATTTAAAGAGGAAAATCCTTCAGAACAAACTACATTCAACCAATTAAGCTATAGGAAGCGGAATGAAGGTTCCCATTATTACAAAGGAGGCATACACTATTTTGCATCGTCTAAAACCACATTCGAACTGGCTCTAAACGGTTATACATCCAACCAGGCAGAATCCGGATCTTTAAATTCCAACTTTATCAACCACATTGGAAAACGGGATTCATCCATTAAATCGTCCACAATTAACGACAACCTGCGAAACAATATCTCGGGTACCATTGGATTGATACATAAAATAGACAGTACTGGCAAAGAGCTTAGTCTGTCGGCCGACTATCTTCACCATGCTGTAGACAATGATCAGTACCATAATGACCTTTTCCTGTATACCTCTCAAAATGAGGTTATGGCAGAATCGGCTGGAACTAAAAAAGGAACTATCGATTTATTTTCCATGAGAAGCGACTTCACCTATCCGGTAAATGAAAAACTGCTTTTGGAAAGTGGTATTAAATCGGAATATGTGAACATAGATAATACATCCGACTATAAAAACAGGGAACAACAGGAATGGGAGCCTGATTATGGACTAAGCTCTCATTTTATCTATAAAGAAAACATCAACGCATTCTATTTTAACTCTCGAATTGCACACTATAAATTTGTATTGGAAGCTGGATTA
>JBBIID010000247.1:927-5217 GCA_037446675.1 Paludibacter sp. | reverse complement strand
TAATCCCATTCGCGTGAGTAAGCCGAGCCTCCACCAACAATTAATTTCGGTTTTTCGCGCAAAGCCACTTCTTCCATTTGGTCGTAATCAACGCGACCGGTTTCCTGACTTACATTGTATTCGGTAGGACGGTAAAGGATACCCGAACTGTTTACCAGCGAACCGTGCGAAAGGTGTCCACCGTGCGCCAAATTCAAGCCAAGGAAAGTATCGCCCGGATTCAAACAAGCTAAAAAGACTGCTGCATTTGCCTGAGCTCCTGAGTGAGGTTGTCGATAGCAATTTGCTCGCTTTGGTCAACTACCTCGCAACCACCATAATAGCGTTTGCCGGGATAACCTTCGGCATATTTATTTGTCAACACCGAACCCATTGCTTCCATTACCTGATCGCTTACAAAGTTTTCCGAAGCAATTAATTCAATACCTTTCATCTGACGCTGTTTTTCATGCGCAATGATGTCAAAAATAATCTGGTCTCTTTTCATTTTTTTTGTCTTAAGTCTGAAGACGAAAGTCTATAGACGAATTTTAATTATGTTTATTTTTTTTATTGCTGGTTAAGTAGTTCCTGAAATTTTCCCACATGAAAACCATCCGGCAATGCATGGTTGATATGCTTCATTTTTATTTCTCTCTCTCGAACCTGACATATTTCAGATTGCTTTTCAAATCATTCTCAGCCCGAAAGCATATTTTATTTGCTTTCACGCGGTGAGGCGTACATTCTTCGGGTGTATCGAAACCATCGCTCGTTGCCGAAATGCTGAACAAGCCCAAATTATCGAGCCGTACCGAGTAACCTTCCTGTAAATACTTTTCTACCAACCCCGAAAGCCCTATAAGTGCTGAATGCACATCGCCTTCGGATAGCGAACTGATTTTGGTCAGGTCTTTTGCCAGTTGCCGGGTGGATATTTCGCCCGACCGCACAGGAACGGCATAGTATTTGGCTGTTTTCTCGCCAATTCCGCTCCGTTTTGTTTTTACTCTGTAACGAAATGCCATAAAGCTAAGAATGAAAATTATATTTCTACACTACAAAATTACAAACTTTTGCTTACAAAATTTATTTTTGATGTATATCATGTTATTCATCAGATGTACATCTAATATATGCTATGATGTATATCTGATATTTACTTAGATGTATATCAAACAAAAATATCATCGGTATGTTTTCATAAACTGATGCTTGCATTTTTCAGAATTCGTACCGATTGTTTAATGTTTTATTGCTCTGCTCTAAGGCTGTTATGTCTGATGAAGCAATGCCTGAAATCTCTCCACAAATTTTCCCACATGAAATCCATCCATTAAAGCATGATTCGCATGAATGTCCACTGGTAGCCACATTTTATCACCTTCACGTGTTATTTTTCCAAAAGTAATTTTAGGAACGCTCGGATAAGCATCGAACTTGCGGGCGTGATTTACCGCTGTAAAATCGATCCACGGAACGGTTGAATAATGAATAATATCTTGTTCTGCTCGTGGAAATTTTAAACCCTCTTCGGCTTTAACCCTTTCGTTCTCGGCTTGCGCATGCTGCATAAACGATTCAATATCTTCGCAATAAAGATAATATCCCACACCGTAAGTTTCATTATCCCGGAAAATCGTTGGTCCGGCTCCAATTGAATCGTAGCAAACTACCTTACCGTCTTCGATGCGATATCTAAATTCCTCTATCTCATTCACGGCTTTAAGCGATAAATATAGATAATAAAGCGAAAACGGATATCCTTTTTGTTTTGCTACACTGTGAGCTACGGAACATTCCACCCGAACAACAACACCAAACAAAGGTTCGTCGAAACTTGAGAATACTTCAAAGTGTTCTCTTCGTTTCCAAGTGGTCATGTCAATATTGTATTTCATATATTGTGCTTATTTCTTCTTTTTCTTTTGCACCGTCCAACCAAACTTGCCTATTTGCTCGCCCAATTTATAATAATGACCATGCGAATAAGCAATTAATTTTGCGTCGGATAAATGAAAAGTGTCTGTTTCGGGATCTATAAATCTTTTGTCGGCTTGTACATTTACAACTTCGGCAATGAACATGTCGTGCGAACCAAGTGGAACTATATTCTTTACCTTACATTCTAAAGATAAAGGTGATTCATCAATAATGGGAGCATTTACTTTTTCTCCTTTTACGGGAGTTAGTTTCATTTCTTCAAATTTGTTGAAATCTTTTCCGCTTTTCACCCCACACCAATCGCTTGCGAACGCCAAATCTTCGTTGGTAAGATTTATAACAAATTCTCCTGTTTCTTTAATTATTTTGTACGAATGGCGTTCCGGTCGAACGGAAATATAGCACATCGCCGGATTTGTGCAGATTGTTCCCAGCCAACTTACAGTGAGTACATTGTAATTTTCGGGAGTATTTCCGCACGATATTAATGCCGCTGGGAGCGGATAAATAAGTGTGCCGGGTTTCCAGTTTACTTTGTTACTCATTTAGCGTATAAAATTATCTGATTTTAGCTTGATCACGTTTCACTTCCCGCTCGCAATATACACATTTAAGCATCAATTCTTCTTCGTTTTTCATAACTTTAAAACGGGTTGTAACAGGTTGATGATTAGTGATGCAATTGGGGTTGCCACATTGCACAATTTCTCGGATTTCTTCCGGTAATATCAACGGGCGTTTTTCTACAACTTCGAAATCTTTTATAATGTTTATTTTTGCGTATGGAGCAATCAGAGCTATTTTATTCGTTTCGTGCTCTTCCAACGCCCGATCTGCAATTTTTACAAGTCCTTTCGAGCCAATCTTTTTACTTTCCAAATTGTTCGCCAAAGTGATTTGGTTGTCGCATATATCCAAATGGAGTATTTGCACAACTTTAAAAAGTTTATCCGAAGGGATATGATCAATCACAGTTCCATCCCGAAGTGCTGCTACTTTTAATTTTTTTTCCATGAAGTTAGTTGCTTAATTTTGCGAATAACTTTTTTAATTCTTGTTTTAAAGCCGAAATTAATGTATTGCATTATAAAATGAACAAAAAAATACCATCTTAATTTAATGTGATACTTTATAACAAAAGAGGGAGAAGATATATTTTTAGTAAAATCGATTAGGTTTTTACATAAAAATAGTCTGTCGTCATTATCATTATTGAATTTTCGAGGATTGCTTTTTATTTTTTTTATAATCGCAGTAGGTTCATCTGCTGTGAAGTCAGTGATAACTTCAGCAAAATCGGCGAAAAGCTCATTTATATTGTACCTGTTTTCTTTATTCCAAATTACTAATTGATTCTCAATAATTGTAATATTGTATTGATGAAATCCACGATAGCTTTCGGTTTCTGCTTCATTATTATGATGCTGTAAATAAATGACTCCTCCAATATCTAGTATGTCAAAACATTCAAAAAGCCCTTTTATGGGATTTAAAGAGTGATCTAACGCATTAAATATGAAAATAAGCGAAATACTTTCGGATTGAAAAAAAGCTGATAAGTATTCAAGCATGCCAAACTGAATATTTGGTACACTTACCTTATTTTTAATTGCAATTTTATTAAAATAATCTGCTAATGGATCAATATAATGTAAGTCGACATCATAATTCTCTAGCAAATACATAGTTCGGAAGCTCATTCCACAGCCAACATCAAGAACTGTTGAGCCTTTTTTGCTAGATAAAAACTCATCTAGATTAAGTATTTCATTGTTGATTCCACAATTATTTTTTGTCCACAAAAATAATTTATCCCTTGATCTTTTATTGTTATAAATAGATGACCAAAAGGCAATTTCGTAAGGTATACCGTTTAACCAATTCTTCATTATAGAATGTTTTTAAGTACTTTGCTTACAATTGCTTGCCTGATATAAAGACCGTTTTGAGCTTGCTGAAAATAATAAGCTTTATCACTCATATCAACATCTGGATCAATTTCTGTAACGCGTGGGAGCGGATGAAGAATGCGCAAATTTGATTTTGAATGCTCAAGCATTTCGTTCTTCAAAGTATACACATTTTTAACCCGTTCGTATTCCATTAAATCCTGAAAACGTTCGCGCTGAACGCGAGTCATATAAAGAATGTCGGCATCGTTGAAATTACCAGTCAATTCGGTTTCTTCGGTATATTTGATTCCGTTCCTTTTGCAGAAGATCTTATATTCGTCAGGCATTTTCAATTCTTCAGGAGCAATAAATTTGAATGTCGGGTTAAAATAAGACATGGCCATAATTAAAGAGTGCACTGTTCTACCATATTTAAGATCTCCCACAAGACAAATGTTCAAATTTTCAAGAGTTC
>JBBIID010000247.1:0-898 GCA_037446675.1 Paludibacter sp. | reverse complement strand
AATATTGAATACATGTCCAGTAATGTTTGTGAAGGATGCTGATTGGCTCCATCTCCGGCATTAATAATAGGCACTGGTGACACTTCAGCTGCATATCTGGCTGCTCCTTCGAGCGGATGGCGCATAACAATAGCATCTGCATAACAACTTACCATATGAATGGTATCGTTCAGTGTTTCTCCTTTCGACGAACTACTGGTTGCAGCGTCGGAAAAACCAATGATAGATCCTCCTAAGCGAATAACAGCAGTTTCGAAACTTAAGCGTGTTCGTGTTGATGGTTCAAAAAACAGGGTCGCAATAACTTTTCCGTCCAGTGTCTTTCGGTTGGGATTCGCTTCGAAGTCGGCAGCCGAATCCAAAATCGACAAAATCTCTTCTTTGCTGTAATCGGAAATTGATACTAAGCTATTTTTACTCATAGATGCTCAGTCCTTAAGTTGGTTTTATAATCAGGTTTATTATGCTTTATTATTTCAAGAAAATTTCTTAGAGTTTAATGGATCAAAAGAAATAAAAAAACCAACACAAATCGACTATTGATTTATATTGGTCTTATCTTTTTTGAACGTTATTGTTTCTGTGCAACCGTTTTGCTGTAAGTTGCTTAGCTCAAAATAATATTTGAAGTTTCTCTTTTTCATTTTCGACAACAAAGATAGTCGATTTTTTTGAAATAAAGATATAGAAATTTTGTAATTTTTATGTAACCGAAAAAAACAAAGAAGAGACTTTGTTTTAAACAAAATCTCTTCTTGTCGAGAGCGGAAGACGGGGCTCAAACCCGCGACCCTCAGCTTGGAAGGCTAATGCTCTATCAACTGAGCTACTTCCGCAATTTTTGTGGGCAGTGATGGATTCGAACCACCGAAGACGTAAGTCAGCTGAGTTACAGTCA
>JBBIID010000246.1:4308-5224 GCA_037446675.1 Paludibacter sp. | reverse complement strand
CTGGGGAGTAGTGCCGATGCCATGATTGATACAAATGTTGCCGGAACGCGGAATACAGTTAATGCAGCATTAAAAAATAATGTACGAAAATTCTGCTTCGTAAGTTCCATTGCAGCTTGTGGAAAGGCGATTGGAAATGCAAAAATTGATGAAACTCTAGTTTGGGAGGATCATCCGAACCGATCACATTATTCGCGAAGTAAATATTATTCCGAACAGGAAGTCTGGAAAGCGATTGAGAGAGGATTGAATGCAGTAATCGTCAATCCGGGCGTAATTCTGGGAATTTCGGGTACAAATACGGGGAGCTCACAGCTGTTTACTCAGGTAAAAAAAGGATTAATGTTTTATACCAACGGTGGAAGCGGGTATGTTGATGTAAGGGATGTGGTTAAAGCCATGGTTAAACTGACAAATTCTCCGATAGCTAACGAAAGATTTATATTGGTGGGAGAAAATTGTTCGAATGGACAAATATTGAGTTGGATGGCCGATGGCTTTGGTAAAATGCGCCCAAAAATTTGTGTCGGAAAAAACTTTCTGATCTCGGTAGGGTTTATCTCGGAATTATTAGGAAAAGTATTTCGCTTCTCGCCGCTTCTCGACCGTGGAACTGCCCGTTCGGCAACGCATCGGGAGCATTTTTCAAACGAAAAGGTCAGAAAGGGAATTGGATTTGAGTTTACCCCGATTGAAGGTGCAATAAAAGAATATTGCCAATTTCTTGGCAGAAACTAGAATTGCAAACCGACTTTTATTCCGAAACAATTCAATACTGTAGGTCCGTAATAACCGAAAGTTCCTAAATTGTTGGCCTCTGTTAAATTTCCAGAAATTGAATTTATCCTGCCGTAAAGTCCAATGTTAAGGTTGGTTTTATAGTCGAGCCGATAAGATATTCCGGATGAAACTTCGG
>JBBIID010000246.1:0-4268 GCA_037446675.1 Paludibacter sp. | reverse complement strand
CATCCAACGAAACGTAGGGTGAAGTTCTCTTTTTCGAAAGATTATTTTGAAGCCGGACGAATACAGGAAGCAGGCTGATATTTTTTGAAGCATTGGTTAAGAAAGTATTACTGTAACCTACGCCTAAACCTAAAAAAAGTTGATCATTTTTCCCTAACTTACTCCCGAAAGTCAACGAAAGTTGTGCGTTGGGAGACAGACTCGTTAGGTATTTTGCTGAAGCAACTCCACCCGTCAGATCGACAATTCCTTTCATCTTCGATTCAGTATATGCTGTTTCGAGAGAATTGCTGTTTTCAGTAATTGCGCTTTCCGAAACAGACTGCTTGTCGATCGATTTTATTTCCTTCAGTTGAAACTGAAATTTTCCGCCATCCTCTGTTTTTAAAATAACCAACTCGTCGGTTTTAAGTTGGATTTCTCCGACAAAAACTTCGCCTGTATTTAAAGTAATCCGATCTTTTATTACAGTATTCTGACCACTCATCCAAAACGAGCAGAGAATGAATAAGATCAGAATACCTGTTTTCTTCATTTAATTCAACTTTAAGCTGGTACGTTGTTCAAAATGTCCTTCAAACTAGACAAAAAGATATCAGCATCGTTTTTGGTCATACACAACGGTGGCAATAGCCGAATGATATTGGTGCCGCTGGCTCCGGTGAAAATTTTCTTTTCGAACAACAGTTGTTTTCTTATCTCACCAACCGGTTTGTCGAATTCCATTCCGATCATTAGTCCTAAACCACGAACATCTTTTATTTGCGGTATCTTTCTCAGTTCTTCCAGCAAATAATCTCCAATTTTTTGAGCATTTTCAATCAAATGTTCCGCTTTGAGAATATCTAATACGGCGATAGAGGCTGTACAAGCCAGGTGGCTACCTCCGAAAGTGGTTCCCAATAACCCGTGAGAAGCTTTAAAAATAGGACTGATAAGTACGCCTCCGACAGGGAATCCATTTCCCATGCCTTTTGCAACGGTAATCATATCCGGACGAATATCTGCATATTGATGAGCAAAGAATTTACCACTACGTCCGAAACCGGATTGAACTTCGTCGAGAATCAAAATTGTTCCGCTAGCTTTACATTCGGCACTCAGAGCTTGGAGAAAATTTGTTGATGGAATTCTTATTCCGCCAACGCCCTGAATGCCTTCGATAATAACGGCGCAAACATCATTGTTTTTCAGCGAGTTGCGAACGGAATCAATATCCTCCAATTCATAAAATTCCACATCGAAACCTTCGTTTATAGGAGCAACTATTTTTGGATTGTTTGTTACGCGCACAGCAGCTGATGTTCGTCCGTTAAAACTTTTGTTGAAAGCAATCACTTTGCTTCTTCCATTGTGGAACGAAGCTAGTTTTAAAGCATTTTCGTTGGCTTCTGCTCCAGAATTGGCCAAAAACAACGAGTAATCTTCGTATCCTGAGGCTTTTCCAAGTTTATCGGCTAGCTCTACCTGCAATTTATTCACCACGGAATTGGAATAGAATACAAGATTCTCCAACTGATGAGTAAGTTTCTGAACATAAAAAGGATGCGAATGCCCGATGGAAATAACAGCATGTCCCCCATACAAGTCGAGATATTCAATACCTTGTTTGTCGTAGGTTCTGCAACCAATTCCTTTGGCTATTTCGATATCGAATAACGGATAAACATCAAATAAATTCATTTTCTGAAAAATTAAATTGAATTCCAAGTTATAACGACTTGGATATAACTATGTAAATATAAATAATATACAGAACAACGAGCAGAGCTCCGTGCCATCTTTTGATGGTGTTTTGTTTGTTTGAAAAAACGAAAATCAATGTGAATAAACTGCCCAAAGCAGTCATTATAATGTCAATGTTCATTCCCTGATAAGCCGGGAGTGGACGTATAAATGCACTTAATCCTAATACAAAAAAGATATTGAAAATATTGGAGCCGACTACGTTTCCAAGAGCAATATCAGAGTTCTTTTTAAAGGCAGCTACTACCGAAGTGGCGAGTTCAGGCAACGATGTGCCAAGAGCCACAATGGTTAATCCGATGATAGATTGACTGATGCCTAATGATTGAGCAATCCTTACCGACGATGGAACAATCAGTTCGCCACCACCGATTAAAGCTGCCAAACCTCCAACAACCATCAATAATGCCAACCATATTTTCATGGGTTTTACGTGGACGACTTCAGCAGTTTCAGGATTTTTAATGGATCTGCGGATCATCATATACAAGAAAATTGAAAAGAGAATCAACAGAATAATGCCGTCGATAAAATCCACGAAATTGTCGATAACAATTGCCATAACAATAATCATTACCGGTCCTAAAAGGCTGAAAGGAATATCGAATTTGCGGGTACTTTTTTCTGATTTTATGGGATACACCAAAGCTGCCAACCCCAGTATGATAAAAGTGTTGATTGTATTGCTGCCAATGATATTGGTAAGAGCAATATCGGTTGAGCTGGAATTTGATGCCGCAACAAGGTTTACCACCAATTCGGGCGTGGAAGTACCGAATGCCACCACGGTAAGACCAATAACCAAATCCGACACATTGAATCGTTTGGCCAGACCAGATGCTCCATCGACTAAGAAATTAGCGCCGACAATTAAAACGCTAAACCCGATTAATATTAGGATATAATCCAACATTTGTTAAGGCTATAAGAATGAACCGAAAAAACAGATTGTTTTGTTAATGTTTTATATTGGTGGATTCGTTCAGGGCTTCCACTACATTGATGATGTAATCGCCCGTTTTTTCGCATTCCACCACAATATCCATATAGGTTACGCTTGCCTGATAATCGTATTTTTTTGCTTCGACATCCGACAGGTTTTGCAGTTTCAACTGATTTCTGAAATTGTTAATTTCATTTTCAATATTTACAGAGCGATTGAACTCATCAGCGCTGATATGGTTGTTTTCCATTGAATCGCTCATTTGATGCAGCGCTCCTTCAATCAGATTCATCATCAAATCGATATTAGAGTCCATTTCGGCACTGTACGTCGATTTGTCATCGCGTTTTCTTAAAATAGTACGGGCAATATTGTAGCAACCATCGCTAATACTTTCAATCTCGGAAACAACGCGCAACATGGTTTGAAGCTGGTGTTTGCTATCATCTCCCAGTTTTCCATCCGAAACTTTCGAGAGATATTTTGCAATTTCCACTTCCATTCTATCACTAATGTTCTCGTATTTTTGAATCCGGCTGTATAGTTTTACAAAATCATTTTCATTTTTTTCGTAATACAGTTTTCGTACCAATTTAAACATTTTTTCAGTGCGGTTGGCGTATACTTTAAGTTCTTTCCAGGCTTGCAAAATACTCAACTCGGAGGTCGACAATAAACCGGTGGAAATAAACTGCAACTGAAATTCCTCGTCTGTTTCTTTTTTCTTTATTGCCCAAGTAACAACATTGGCTATGATTTTTACAAACCAAATCATAACAAACGTATTGATAATGTTGAACATGGTATGAAAGAGCGATAATCCGTAAGATGTTGCAATCTGATACGATTCCAATTGGGTTTTGAGTGCCAGTTGAGCGGTTGTCAGATTATTGCTGTCGGAAGAGATTAATTTCAACGTTTCCGGATCAATCGTATTCGAAAATTCAGTCAACTTGGTAGGATCGCCCGGGCCAAACTGGCTCACTAGCGAAGTAATCATGTTGATGAATGGATGAAAAAGAATTAGCATCCACGCAACACCAAAAATATTAAAAGTGAGGTGAGCCAAGGCTGCTCTTTTTGCCGAAATATTGGCTGGTATCGCCGCCAGATTAGCGGTAATTGTTGTTCCGATGTTTTCACCCAAAACCATTGCAGCTCCCAGTTCGTACGAAATCCAACCTTTGCTGCACATGATAAGGGTTATTGCCATTGTTGCACTCGACGATTGCACGACTATGGTAAGCAAAGTTCCAATAAAAAGGAAAATCAGTACCGAACCGAAGCCGGATTGAGTGTATTGCGAAAGAAAACTTAGAATTTCAGGATTGCTGCGTAAGTCGGGAACCGAATCTTTGAGCATTTCGAGTCCCATAAACAAAAAAGCAAATCCAAGGATGAATTCTCCGAAAGATTTGCGTCTGCTTTTTGTTGAAAAAATGAATGGAATAGATAAGGCTAGAATTGATGAAATCATGGCGAGGTATGGAAGGAAGATTGAGAGAGAGGTAAAATCAGAACAAGAAGCTGTAGATTATGAGCAGATAAGCAGGGAGTATAAACAATTTAAAGAGGACAT
>JBBIID010000245.1:0-5243 GCA_037446675.1 Paludibacter sp. | reverse complement strand
AATGGCACCGAAAAAGCAGCAATGCTGACCTTGAACCCGAACAGCGAAATAATCCATGCCGTAACGGTGGTTCCGATATTTGCACCCATTATTACAGTTATCGATTGCAATAATGTCAACAATCCTGCGTTTACAAAACTAACCACCATTACTGTGGTGGCCGAAGAGGATTGAATAAGAGCAGTGATGAGTAAACCCGTAAGAACACCAGAAACACGGTTTTTAGTCATTGCCGCCAATGCCGAACGAAGCTTGCTTCCAGCAACTTTTTGAAGGCCTTCGCTCATAATTTTCATCCCGTACAGAAACAAGCCCAACGATCCTATGAGCGTAAGTAAATCGTAAAAAGAATACTCCATTAAATTAATTATTTAAGAAAATTGTTGCAAATGTACTTCAAAATTTAGAGACGTTCAAATAAATACATTTAAAAATTTTAGTGTACTTTTACAGCCACTTACGCATTTTATATTTATTTTTCATCGACAATATGGAAAAAAACGTTACGATTTTTTGTAAAAACACCAAATCTTACCACGACTACCCGCTTGGAATTTCTTTAATAGAAATCTATAAAGACCTGAAAATTAATCTGAAATATCAGGTTGTAGCTGCAAGGGTAAATTATAAGGTTGAAGACCTGAATTTTCTTGTTTATAAACCGAAAGATGTGGAATTTATTGACTTAAGTTCTCCTTCGGGCATGAGGGTGTATGTACGAAGCCTGACCATGGTATTGTCGAAAGCAATTTCGGAACTTTATCCGGATGTAATCCTACGCATCGAACATCCTATTTCAAAAGGGTATTATTGTAAGTTGGATAATTTGAACGAACCATTGACAATCGAAGTTGTCGATAAAATAAAGGAACGTGTTGACCTTATCATATCCCAAAAGAAACAAATTATTACGGAAGAAAAGCAGACTTCCGAAGTGAAAGAGCTATTTTCGGGTCAGCATCATCAGCGCGAAAACTCGGCTTTGTTCGAAACGCTCGGAAATCCGTACAGCAGATTTTTTCGAATTGATGATTTTGTAGATTATTACAACGGAGTTCTTCTGCCTTCTACAGACTATATTTATCTTTACGACCTGATTACTTACTACGACGGGTTGTTACTTCGTATACCCGATCGGGATAATCCGGTTGTGCTGGAAGAAGTTGTTCTTTTACCCAAAATGTTCGATATTTTCAAAGAATATGTGGGCTGGAACAAGATTATGAATTTGAATAATGTAGGTGAATTTAATATTGCTTGCAAAAACAATCAGTCATTTAATCTGATAAAAGTTTCGGAAGCCTTGCACGAGAAAAAAGTTGCGTCTATTGCAGATATGATTTCTCAGCGAGCCGAAAAAGTTAAGTTTGTTCTTATTTCCGGGCCTTCTTCGTCGGGAAAAACAACCTTTAGCAAACGGTTGTCGGTTCAATTGATGGTGAGTGGCTTGAAGCCAGTCGTAATTTCGCTGGATAATTACTTTGTAAACAGGGATGAAACTCCTTTAGACGAAAACGGGGACTGGGATTTTGAACATTTGCATGCGTTGGATTTACCGTTATTCAATCAAAATCTTAAACAATTACTTAACGGTGAAGAAATTGAGATTCCGTTTTTCGATTTTGAAGATGGAAAACGCTATTATAAGGGAGAAAAACTGAAATTGGATGAAGACAGTGTGTTGATAATGGAAGGAATACACGCGCTAAATCCGGAATTAATTCCTGATATTCCGAAGGAATTTATTTTTAAAATTTATGTTTCGGCACTTACAACTATTTCCATCGATCACCATAACTGGATTCCAACAACAGACACCCGACTTTTAAGAAGAATAATCAGAGATTATCGTTTCAGGAATTATTCGGCGCGCGAAACAATAGGTCGCTGGGCAAGTGTACGGAGAGGTGAGGAAAAATGGATTTTCCCATATCAGGAAAACGCTGATGTAATGTTCAATTCGGCACTTTTATTCGAACTGGCAGTGCTTAAGAAACATGCTACGCCTATTTTAGCAGAAGTACCTAAGTATTGCGACGAATATACTGAAACACACCGATTATTGAAATTTCTCAATTATTTTGTACCTATTCACGACAGAGAAATACCACCAACCTCTTTGCTGCGTGAATTTGTAGGCGGAAGTAGTTTTAGATACTAGGCTGAAATATAGTTAAATATTGTTTGACTCTTAGGCCTTATTGTTATAAATTTTTATTTTTTTTTGTATTTTTGCGTCCGTTATAGATAGAAGTATTTACACATAATAACTAAATGAAGAAGCTACTATTATCTGTTTTGTTTGTTTTGCTCATATTTTCGGAGGTTGATGCACAACGTCGGAACGGATTGATTCGTAGAAGAGTGGAAACTTCAGGATCGGTGATATTATCTGTAGGTCCTGCATTTGCATTTGCCGATACACAGACTTCTCCTTTTTCCCATTTAGATCAGGTAAACGGAACGCTTGGGTTTCGTTATCGCTTTCCCGGGAATTTCAGCCTCAAAGGTGATTTAGGTTATTACAGGTTTTCGGGAGCTGATGGCGGTTACATCAGAAATTATGATTTTACATCCGAAATGTATCAGTTTACGGCTAGAGCAGAATATTCCTATATTTTTGGAAAGAGATACGGAAGAGCCAAACCAAGCGCTTTTTACGGATTCTTGGGTGCGGGAGTTATGTATGCCAAATCAAACTTGAATATCAATCAGAATTTGAACAGCACCTACATATACAAGCCATCGGTTGTTGCACCGGTTATCCCTTATGGCGTTGGTTATCAGTACGAAATTAATAGCATGTTTTATGTTGGAGCTGAAATAAATTTCGAATACATGTTTACCGACTTTCTGGATGGATTTAAACCACCATCCCCTTCATCCTCGAGCAATGATGTTTTCGAAGGATTTTCGGTGACATTTGGTTATAGAATTTGGTAATAAGCGATTTTTACAATCGTCGAAAAATACTTTAGGAGTGAATCATTTTGGGTTCTTTATTGGCTCAAATTGATTCACTCTTTTTTTTGTAAGCTATTTTAAAATAGGAATTTGAATAAGTTTTGATGATAATTAATCGGTCGAAATTTTAAAAAATTATATTTTTCGTAATATCATAAGTAAATAAAAATCATATCTTTGTGGTTTACCAATATCAACATAATATGTCGAGATTTACCAAAAAGAAAAAAGAAGAAATTGGACTTTCGCCTTATGCGCTTGTTTTCAGAGGGCAGCAAAAGGCTAAAGATATCGGTATTCGACTGATTGATTTTGACAAAGATAATGTGAAAGAGCTTGAAATTCAGTCGCTCGATCAGATTAAAAAGTTTAAAGAGGCGGAAACCATTACCTGGTTGAATGTGGACGGATTGCACAACGTGGAGTTTATGGAGAAAATGGGCGATTTGTTTCAGATCGAGCAAAACGTGCTTTCCGACATCATGAACCCATCGTTGCGTCCAAAAATTCAGGAACTCGAAAACGGCATTTTTGTAACTATAAAAATGCTTCAATATAGAGAAACGGAGGAACAGCTTACAGTTGAGAATCTGAGTCTGGTTTTAGTCGAGAATGCGATTGTTTCTTTTCAGGAAGAAAAAGGAGATGTGTTTGAGCCGGTACGCGATCGGCTACGAAAACATAAAAATAAAATTCGCACATCGGGCACCGATTACTTGATGTTTGCTCTTTTGGATATTGTTGTGGATAATTACATTTATATCATCGGACAGTTAGGAGACAAAATCGAAAGCCTGGAAGAAAGAACCACCAACGATCCGGATAAAAATTTACTGGACAGCATCAATTTTTATAAAAGAGAACTCAATTTCTTGAGAAAAAACATAAAACCGGCTAAAGAAATGATTCTGAATCTGGCAAAGCTGGAATCGGAATTTATTCACGAGGAAAACCGGGTACATTTCAAAGAATTGCAGGATAATATCAACGAAGCTTCCGAACTTTCGGATAGCTACCGCGAAATCCTGTACGATCTGATGAACATTTACCACACGACCATGAGTACCAAGCTCAACGACATCATGCGTGTACTAACGGTTTTCTCCGTAATTTTTATCCCACTTACGTTTATTGTCGGCGTGTATGGCACAAACTTCATCAACATTCCTGAGTTACATTGGCATTATGGTTATTTCATGATGTGGGTGGTTATGGTTGTGGTTACACTGGGGATGTTGTGGTTTTTCAAAAGGAAAAAATGGTTTTAAATCAAAAAAAATAACTGAACGATTTATCAGCTTATTTGTTTAAAGTGACAATATGTTCAGTAATTAAAATATTTTGAAAGAGTAGTTTCAGATGGAAGAAAATAATAGGAAGAAAAAAGGAACGATTGAAAACCAAATTTTGGTCATTTTTGGTTCGAACGGAGATTTGGCAAAACGCAAGTTAATGCCGGCTATTTTTCAGCTTTATATAGATAATTTATTGCCTGAGAACTTTGCCGTGATTGGTGCCGGAAGTCAGGAAAAGGATGAAACAACCAACCGGAAAGAAGTGAACGCAAATATGAAGGAATTTGCTGCCGATGCAGTAAAGCAAAATCCGGAAATGCTGAAAACGTTCTTGAATCATGTATTTTACAAAAAGGTACATAACCAGACAGAGGAAGACTTCGGAGCTCTGAAAATATATGTTGATGATCTGTCGGCAAAATTAAACTTGCCTCAAAATATTATTTATTATTTCTCGATTCCTCCATTTTTATACGAAGTTGTTGCTGCTCACATGATTAAATTCGGGCTGAATAATGAAGACAATGGTTGGAAGCGCATTATTGTAGAAAAACCATTTGGCTATAGCTACGATACGGCTATCGATTTGGATAAAAAATTAAGAGCGGGCTTCAACGAAGATCAGATTTACCGTATCGACCATTATTTGGGTAAGGAAACGGTTCAGAACATCATGGTTACCCGTTTTTCCAATGGTTTTTTTGAGCCTATTTGGAATCGGAAATACATCGATCGGGTCGAAATTACTGCCTCCGAAAAAATAGGAGTAGGCAATCGCGGTGGCTACTACGATACGTCGGGAGCCATGCGCGACATGATTCAAAATCACCTCTTGCAGGTGTTGGCTGTAGTGGCAATGGAACCGCCATCCATTTTCGATTCGGAGTCAATTCGTAACGAGAGCGTGAAAGTGTTGCAGGCTTTACGTCCGATTAAACCCAACGAAATTGCAGAGAATGTAGTTCGCGGGCAATATATCGAAAC
>JBBIID010000244.1:1020-5262 GCA_037446675.1 Paludibacter sp. | reverse complement strand
TCATTGCAGCTAATTCGGTAGCATCATTACTTATAGTTCCATCTGCTTTTAAGTTTGTCCAGCGCGATCCTTCGGCCATAGTCGAAATCATGTTTCTATATTGATATTTACTGGTTGAAGTATATTCAATTTTATTCGCATTGTAAACATCATTTCCTACGCTCCAATTGAAATTTGCCGTCAAATCGAAACCGTATAATCGTCCGTTTATACTAAATCCTCCGGTATGCAGTGGATTAGCATCTCCAATAATTGTACGATCTAAATCATCTTCAGTTACTTTATTATCATTGCTCAGATCTTTCAATTTCATCGAACCTGGCCTTAAATCTCCAACTACAGCAGAACAATCTGTAACTCCATCTTTCAGAATCCACTCTTCTTTTACATCGTCGTAACCAGCAAAATCAGAGACTTCATATCTTCCATCTGAAATATATCCATACATCTGTCCCACAGAACCACCTTTAGAAATCCAATAATCATTACCAATTTCAGTAGATGCCCAACCCGATGCAGCTCCAAAATCATTCATAATTCCTAATGAATTGATTTTATTTTTATTGAATCCTATATTTCCACTAAAGCTCAACCCATAGTTTTTCTTATTAATTGCAAACCAATTTAATGTTGCCTCAATCCCTTGATTCGAAGTTTCACCCATGTTTCTATATTGATAATCATATCCTGTTCCAGAAACTGGGAATTGAATTAACAAGTTAGTAGTTGTATTTAAATATGCTTCGATAGAACCACTTAAAGCACTTTTCAACAATGTAAAATCTAACCCTACATTTCTTGTTACAGTAGTTTCCCATTTTAATTCAGGATTTGCCATTGTTTTCGATGGTGCCCAATAGGAATTAAATCCATTAATCCAAGAAGTTGCATTAGAGGCATAGGGTTGAGTTATTTGCCCTGATGGGATATTATTGTTACCTGCTGTTCCATAACTAAAACGAAGTTTTAAATCATCCAACCAACTTCTTGTTCCTTCCATAAATTGTTCTGAAGACATACGCCAAGCAAATGCTCCTGATGGGAAGTAGCCCCATTGATTGCCCTTTGAAAATTTACTTGAGCCATCGGCACGGAAAGTAACGCTGAACAAATAACGACTCTTGTAATCATAATTTGCACGTCCAAAGAATGACAATAATATATCATTTGGATCATAAAAATTATCAATTTCATATGGTGCTCCCTGTGTAGTTAACTTAAATGCATCAGATGAAGTAAAGTCAATTCCTTTGATTGAACTAAAATATACTCATGTCCGAACAACATATTAAAGTGATGATTATCATTAGGCAAGAATTGCTTAAAATCATAGTTCACAGTATTTGTGTTACGAAAAGTCTGCCTCGAATCATTTGTAAAAATGGCAGCCGGCAAACCTTGATTTAGCTGAGCTGGAACATTTTTAACATAATAAGTTGTAGTTCCATAGTAACGACTATCATTGTTTCTGTAATCATCGTAGCCAAATTCGGTTTTTAGTTTTAAATTCTTAATAATTTCCCAGCTAACGCTACCAGCCATGTTGAATGTTATACGTTCACGTTTTTGGTCATTATCTGAAATTGCAACCAATGGATTATATAAATTTCCCAAATCGGTATCACCGCTAGAACCACTATCAGAAGTCAAATCTTTCAATGGGAAAGGAGTATAAATCATTGCATATTTCAATCGTGAATCCGCACTCGAAACTTCATTTTGCTCATTTGCACCGCCACCATTAATTTCTGTTCCTGAGTAACGGGTTGAAAAATCGATGGTAACTTGTTTAGTCGGTTTATTTGACAGTTTTAAACTAAGATTATCACGCTTAAAATTCGACATTTGCATAATCGCCTTATCATCAATATGGCTGTAATTAAATGAAAATTTACTTTTATCAGTTCCACCATCAATACTTAAATTATGATTGAATGTAAATCCTGTACGGCCAAATACCTGTTGTTGCCAATTATTCGTTGGAACGTCATTATATAAATCAATGTCCTGATAGTTGCCAAAATATTGCTCATAAGAGTCAGATTTGTTATCATTCTTCAATAAAGCAAGCTCATATTGCCATTTAGCATAATCTCCGGCAGAAAGCACATCCAGTGTTTTTGCTATTATTTTCCAACTTACATAAGCATTATAGTTCACATTTACTTTGCCAGCTTTTCCTGATTTTGTTGTAACAATTACAACTCCGTTTGCTCCACGAGAACCATAAATTGCTGTTGAAGAAGCATCTTTCAACACATCAATTGATTCAATATCATTCGGAGCGATATCATTAATTGAATTTACAGGGAATCCGTCGACAATAAATAAAGGTGTATTATCTCCTGTAATAGATCCACCACCACGTACTCTGATTCTCATTTCGGCATCTGGTGAACCTTCCGTTGTCGTTATCTGAACTCCGGCAAGCTTACCTGACATAGCTTCGATAGCCGATGAAACAGGAACAGATGCAATTGCTTCTGAATTAATAGAAGCTACAGATCCTGTAATATCTTTCCTTTTCGCAGTTCCATAACCAATGGCCACCACCTCATCGAGTACTTGTGTGTCATCTTCCAATGTTACGTTAATGGTACTTCCTGTTATCGGCAATTCTTTAGCTTTCATTCCCACATACGAGATCACTAAAGTTTTAGCTCCACTTGGAACATCTAATTTATAAAACCCGTCGAGATTTGTTACAGTACCTATAGTTGTTCCTTTGAACATTACAGATGCGCCTATGACTGCTTCACCAGTTGCATCTTTTACTACTCCAGATACCGATTTCACCTGTGCATTTATGGTATTAAAAACCAAAAAGACTGCAAGAAATGAAAACAGAAAACGCATTAAAAGTCGATCTTTAAGTTGTTTTGTTTCTTTCATGTTTTTCTTAGTATTAAATTATTAAATTTTAAAAAGATTTTCGTGTTACAAAAGTAAAGTGGTCAATTAATTCTCATGTTCAAAAATTGACGTTTAGCGGTGGAAAATTTGACTTTATTTATACCTTCAAATGAATATTAAAAATCATTATTCGTTAAATATACACTTAAAACTTGTTTTCTGCAACTATTATTAGATTAGTCTGAAATATACTCAGAAATTCATTATGTAGCTGTTTTTAAAAGATTTTATTGATGTATAAAATCATTTAAAGACCTATATGTTGTGTTGATTTATTGCCCTTATTTGTGGATTTTCTATCAATTTTCATTTTCGCTGTCTCTATGGCTTAAAAAATATGTATTTTTGAATGTGCTTTTGGCGGAGTAGAATTTTAAATATAGAAATTATTATTCGAAACTCATTGCTCCGTGTCCGCACACAAAAACCTAAAATTTCATAAAAACGAAAATACGTTTCATATAAAATAAAAATTATCGTATCTTCGTGTGCGAACACGGTTTATTTCAGAAACTATACAGGGTCAATAGATATAACTAATAAACAACAACTTATACAAGATTGATCATCAATATTTAATACGGAAGAATCAAGAAATAATCTCATTATTTAAAAATATCAACTCTATTTTAAATATTCAACCGTTTTTTATGCCTTTTTCTGGATATTTTTAAAATTCAGAAATGCACTAGTCATTAACAATTTAAACTTATTTTAATATAATTTCCGCCATGAAAAACTTTTTGGACGAAAACTTCCTGTTACAAACGGAAACTGCGCAACATTTATATCACAATCATGCTGCACCACAGCCAATCATCGATTATCATTGTCATTTAGTACCATCGATGGTTGCCAACGATCATCAGTTCAAATCAATCACCGAAGCTTGGCTTGGAGGTGACCATTATAAATGGCGTGCCATGCGTACAAATGGCGTTGACGAAAAATACTGTACCGGTAAAGAAACAAGTGATTGGGAAAAATTTGAAAAATGGGCTGAAACAGTTCCGTACACCATGAGAAATCCACTTTATCACTGGACTCATTTGGAATTGAAAACAGCATTTGGAATTGAAAAATTGCTTTCGCCTAAAACAGCAAGAGAAATTTTTGATGAATGTAACGAAAAGTTGCAATCGCCCCAGTTTTCGGCTCGAAACTTAATGCGCCATTACAAGGTTGAAGCTGTTTGTACAACAGACGATCCTGTCGATACGCTCGAACATCACATTAAGACTAAAAATGATGGTTTTGAAATAAAAATGCTCCCTACTTGGAGACCTGATAAAGCCATGGCAGTTGAAAATTCAGCTAATTTCAGAAGTT
>JBBIID010000244.1:0-1003 GCA_037446675.1 Paludibacter sp. | reverse complement strand
CAACTTAGCACCATATCAGAAGTTACAATTTCGACTTTCGACGATATGATTTTGGCACTACGCAAGCGTCAGGATTTCTTTGCGGAACTGGGTTGTAAATTATCCGATCATGGAATTGAAGAATTTTATGCCGAAGATTACACGGAAGCTGAAATTAAAGCTATTTTCAATAAAATTTATGGTGGAAAGGAGCTTGCTCATGACGAGATACTTAAATTCAAATCGGCCATGATGGTTATTTTTGCCGAAATGGATTGGGAAAAAGGCTGGACTCAACAGTTTCATTACGGTGCGATCCGTAACAATAATACTCGTTTATTCAATCAATTAGGTCCTGATACCGGTTTTGATTCTATCGGAACATTTAATACCGCTAAAGCAATGTCAAAATTTCTCAATCGACTGGACACCAACAATAAACTTGCAAAGACAATTCTTTACAACCTGAATCCATCGGACAATGAAATGATTGCCACAATGATTGGTAATTTTCAGGATGGAACAGTTGCAGGTAAAATTCAGTTTGGGTCAGGATGGTGGTTTCTCGATCAGAAAGACGGAATGGAAAAACAAATGAACTCTCTTTCTGTGCTTGGCTTGCTTAGCCGATTCGTTGGCATGCTCACCGATTCAAGGAGTTTTTTGTCCTACCCTCGTCACGAATATTTTCGCCGCACGCTTTGTAATTTAATTGGTAACGATGTGGAAAACGGATTATTACCACATCAGGAATTAGAATTTATTGGGAAAATGGTTGAAAATATTAGCTATCATAACGCTAAGAATTTCTTTCAGTTTTAATGTCGAAAATTTTTTTAGTAAAATATACATCTTGGGATACTGAATATTTTTGGAAAAATATTATCTTTGGTCGACCAATTAAAAAAAACTATTTTTATTTTAGTAACAAAAAACAATGAGTAAAAAAATTGTAACATTAGGAGAAATTATGCTCCGCTTGTCAACACCAGGCTTCACACGTTTTGTGCAGTCGGATGTATTA
>JBBIID010000243.1:0-5298 GCA_037446675.1 Paludibacter sp. | reverse complement strand
AAATATCATATACTTCCTTTGGGAGGAGATCGGTTGGAACTTGATGAAAAAAAGTTTGATGAAATTAATCTGTTTTATATTGGAATAATATATGGTCGCAATATCTATCAAACAGTGGAAGGGCTATCAATTTTTAAACAAAAAAATAATTCAATACCTGTTCGCTATCATATTGTTGGCTATGGTAATCCTGACGATGAAAAGAGGTTACATGATGATATTGAACGATTCAATTTAAGAGATGTGGTTACTTTTCATGGGCGTAAAAACCACGAAGAGGCAATGGAGTTGTTTCGACAATGCAATGTGGGAGTAGTCTATATCCCCGTGACCATTGGTTTTACTGTTCAACCAACCACAAAGCTGTACGAATATTTATTGAGTGGAATGGCTGTTATTGCCACTAATACGTTAGAAAACAAATTGGCTGTGACTTCCGAAGCTGGTGTTCTTATTGAGGATACTGCCCTATCTTTTGCAAGAGGGATGGAAGAAATTTGGGAAAAAAGGACTACGTATAATTCAAAAGAGATAAAAACTGCTTATTCCAGTTCTTCGTGGGATAATATAGTAAAAGACAATTTGGAACTTTATTTGGAGCAAATAATAGATATTATATAAGTTAGTTGTATTTGGTATATAAATAATAATTTTTTCTGGCACAGAGTGGCTAAATGTAAATAACCCACTGTGAAGTTTACGGAACTGTGGGATGATAATCATCCTATACCCCAGCCCTGAAGTGGGCTGAACAGTATTTATAATATGTTGTTATTGAACCCTTTCAGGGTTATGTTTTTTTGTGGTTTCTCGGCCGCCGGTTTTACCGGTGGTTATTCACATTGACTCCCTTCGGGAGTATATAAATTATTTCTTATGAATTGTTAGACATAAATTCTTAGCTTTTGTAACTTGAAAAATCAAACTTATATAATCTATCATTTAGACCTCATAAAACATGAAATTTATTGATATTCTTATTAAAATCATTTATCGTTTGCGGGATATTGTCGCTCATTATCTCAGAAAACCTTTTATTGGGAAACTTGGATATGGGTCATATCTCAAACCGGGAGTGAAGATTATAGGTAATCCATATAGGGTAAGGATTGGGAAGAATTTTAAAATCTGGCAAAACTGTGTTTTAGCTCTTAATAAAGGAATGATTGCAATAGGAGACAATGGATTACTTGGTGTTGGAACAATTGTAAATGCAGGGAATAAAAGAATAATAATTGGAAACGGAGTGGCGGTAGCTCAAGATTGTAAAATTATAGCTTATTCGCATCATTATTATCCTAATAAGCCAATTGTTGAATCGTATTCAGAGGCTGATATTGAAATTGAAGATGATGTTTTAATTGGTGCGGGTGCAATCATTTTACCGGGAGTGACGATTGGAAAAGGGGCTATTGTAGCTGCAGGAGCTGTAGTAAATAAAGCTGTGGAAGCGAATACAATTGTCGGAGGCATTCCTGCAAAAAAAATTAAAGACAGAATTTAAAAAGTAATGACTTGTTTTTTTATTATAAATTAGAATATGAAAATACTGAAAAGCATTATTCTTTATCTGAATATAATTAGATTTTTCCCACATCTTATCATTTATTCTTTTTCGAAGAACAAATCGTTGATTGTGGAGGATATTGAAGCATACCAAAAAGAATATTCCATAAATAAGTCAAAAGTATTTTCATTACTTTTTTTGTTGTTTCATCATCGCTCGTTCAGAGGATTGTTTTATTTTAGAATAGGTGAAATAAAATGGTTAATCAGGTTTCTTGCGCCCGAAATTCAAAATCTTGGCTTTAGTAAAACACCAATAGGTGGTGGATTGATACTTTATCATGCTTATGGCACCATTCTAAACGCAACTTCTATCGGACGAAATTGCAAAATTGCTCATAATGTAACATTAGGCTATAAAAATGGTATAGCCCCGACTTTGAAAGATAATGTGGAGGTTTTTACAGGTGCTACGATTGTCGGTGGAATAACAATCGGGAATAACTGTGTGATAGGGCCGGGTGCAGTTGTTTTTAAAGATATTCCTGATAATTGTGTTGTGGTAGGAAATCCTGCATACATATTGAAAGAGGATGGAATAGTGATAAATAAGAAATTATGAGATTGTATTTAAGATGCAGAAAGGGATTCAATGTGGTTTTTAGGTTTATAAAATTCTAATTTAATGAGGGTACTAATTGTTTGTAGCAAAAATTCAGGAAAAATAAGCGCTTTTGTCACAGAACAGGCTAATGCATTGATTCAGTTAGGTGTGGAAATCGATTATTTCACCATTATCGGCAAAGGACTGTTGGGATACTTACGCAATCTTTCTGCACTAAAAAATAAAATTGGTGTATTCAAACCTGATTTAATCCACGCACATTATGGTTTAAGTGGGGCATTGGCTGTGTTGCAACGGGAAATTCCTGTCGTCATTACTTTTCACAATGGAGAAACACTTACCAGAAGTAGCAACCTGATTTCATCGTTGGCATCTTTATTTTCCACCTATAACATATATGTGGCACAACACATTTATGATAAATGTTTTTTTAAACAGACGTCAAACTATTCGATTTTACCATGTGGAATTGATTTAGGTAATATAAATATTGTAGATAAAGAAGCAGCAATAAGTCAGATGAAGCTGGATACTGCAAAAAAGCACATATTATTCGGCGGGGCTTTTGAAAATCTGAGAAAAAATTATCCTCTTGTGAAAAAAGCATTAGTTTTACTAAATAGAGATGATATTAATGTAATTGAGATGAAAGGTCTAAATCGCGACCAGATAAATAAACTAATGTCTGCTTGTGATTTATTTATTTTGCCAACTAAAAGTGAGGGCTCTCCACAAGCTTTAAAAGAAGCCATGGCATGTAATTGTCCGATTGTGGCTACTGATGTGGCGGATATAAAGTACCTAACGGAAGGAGTGTCCGGTTGTTATATAACTTCGTTTGATCCACAGGATGTGGCTGATAAAATTGTGGATGCATTAAAATTTGGGCAAAGAACTGAAGGTAGAACTCGCATTATTCAATTGGGATTAGATGAAGTAACTGTTGCAAAAAGGTTGTTGAGAATATATAAAGAAATATTGGGTGTCAACTAAAGTATTATTACGAATCAAAATAAATTTTTTAAAATATTATGCGCTATATCTATTTAATACTATATTACTCATTTGCGCGCTATCTGCCAAAGTCGACTCATCCTGTGTTGGGAAAAGTGTCAAAAAATATCCGCAGAATACTCTGTAAACGGTTATTTAGTTCCTGTGGCTCAAAATTGAATGTTGAAAATAATGCCTATTTTGGAAATGGAAAGGATTTTCAGGTGGGTGAAGATGTTGGTATTGGCTCTAATTTTAAAAGTTTGAGGCGAAAAGTTAAAATAGGAAACTATTTAATGATGGCTGAAGATGTTTTGTTTTTAGGTGGCGGACATAATTTCGAGGATACGGATACTCCGATGATGTATCAGGGGAAAAAAGAAAAGACGCCTTTGGAAATAGAAGATGATGTATGGATTGGAGCTCGTGTATCTATTTTGCCCGGCTGCAAACACATAGGAAAAGGAGTGATAATAGGTGCTTGCTCGGTAGTAACGAAAGATATCCCTGACTATGCAATAGTAGGTGGAAATCCTGCAAAAATAATTAAGTACAGAAAATAACATGATTACAAATGAAGATATTTATTGACATAAACCATCCGGCACATGTTCACTATTTCAAGAACTTCATTAAAATAATGGAAGAACGCGGGCATGTTTTTGTTGTCACGAATAGAGATAGTAAAATTATTAATCAGTTGTTGGACGCCTATGGCATTAAACATTTCATACGAAACAAAAGACCAACAAAAAAATCATTGGTGAGCACAATCTTATATCTTTTGGGAATTATTGGATTTTGTGTCCGAAAATCGTTGAAGGAAAGACCGGATATTTATCTGGGTTTTGGCTCTTCTCCGGCTGCTATCACCGCTTTTTTGTTTGGGAAACCTTCGGTATTAATCGACGATACCGAACATAATAAAGTAAACCACGCTTTATATAAGCCTTTTTGTTCGGCAGTATTGACTCCCTTTTATTTTAAAAAAGACCTGGGGGATAAGCAATTGTATTTTCATGCTTATGTAGAACAGCTTTATTTGAGCCACAATTATTATAAGCCTGATACCAAGGTGTTGGAAGAGATTGGATTAAATAACTCTCGGTACGCGTTGGTTCGTTATATTTCTTATGATGCGCGCCACGATAGTGAAGTGAATCCAATTCCTGAAAAACAAAAAAGGGAATTCATAACGGAATTGTCGAAAGAAATGCGCGTCATGGTTTCGTTGGAAGGTGAAAAAATAGATGAGTTTTACAAGCCGTATGTTTTCAGTATCTCACCGGAAAAAATGCACGATATAATGGCAAATGCAGATTTTCTTTTGACCGAAGGTGCTACTATGGCGTCCGAAGCTTTTATTTTAGGAACCCCATATTTGTATATCAATCCGTTGATGGTGGGCTATATTACCGAACAAACAAAATCATATCCGAAATTTGCCGCCTATACTACGGATGATCAGGAAGTTTTTAAAGCGGTGGCAAATTGCTCTCAAAACAAAATAACTCCGATACAAAAAGCAGAAATGAGAGATTCGGTTGTTCAATCGACCATTGACCCGACTGCTTTACTGGTTTGGTTTGTCGAGAATTTCCCGGAAAGTAAAGATATAATGAAAAATGATCCTCAATATCAGTTTAAATTTAAGAATAAATGAGGATATTGATTGATATTGGGCATCCGGCTCATGTACATATATTTAAGAATTTTGCTGTTGAGATGATTGCATCAGGGCATCAAATTCTGTTTACTTGCCGCGAGAAAGAATTTGAAGTTAATTTGTTGAAACATTTCGGATTTGAATATAAATCCTTCGGACGAAAATACCGATCGCTGAAAGGTAAAACGTGGGGAATGCTGAAGTTTGACATAAAAGAATTGATGGCCGGACTTTCGTTCAAACCTGATATTTTTTTAAGTCATGGCTCTATTTATGCGGCTCATGCAGCTTTTTTATTACGAAAACCTCATATCTCGTTTGAAGATACATTTAATTTTGAGCAAATACGTCTTTATAAACCATTTACAGATGTAATTCTTACATCTGACTACGATCATCCGCTAAAATCGCCAAAAGTTGTAAGGTATTCCGGATTTCATGAATTGGCCTACCTACATCCCGCTCGTTTCACGCCAGATGCTTCAGTTTTAACGGAATTGGGTGTTGG
>JBBIID010000242.1:0-5303 GCA_037446675.1 Paludibacter sp. | reverse complement strand
C
Source organism: Paludibacter sp. (assembly GCA_037446675.1). Classification (GTDB taxonomy): domain Bacteria; phylum Bacteroidota; class Bacteroidia; order Bacteroidales; family Paludibacteraceae; genus Paludibacter. The sequence goes on along the minus strand of JBBIID010000242.1, from coordinate 5,302 downwards.
CTCCTCGAACATTGATGTTGTATTGCTGTTGGATCGAATATGGCTTCATGATTTCATCGATCCAATCCACATTAGGGTGAGTATAGGGTGAAACATTTGTTCTGTATTTCATAATGTCAATTGCACTATATTCCGGTTGCAAATCAGCATTGTTAAGCAACTCATTTTTCAATAAAACCGAATGGTATGAATCTAGAGAACGATGCAACCTCATAGGGGAGTTACTGGCAACTTGCGCGGTAACCGAGACTTGGGGTTTTCCTGCAATACCTCTTTTGGTGGTTACTATAACGACACCATTCGCACCTTTTACACCATATACAGCAGTCGCAGATGCGTCTTTCAATATGTTTATTGTTTCAATTTCATTTGGGTCAATTTGAGCGAAACCCTCCCTGATAATACCGTCGACTATAATTAATGGTTTCGCATTTTGATCAGAGAAAGTTGCTTTCCCACGAATATAAATAGAGGCTTCATCTCTGCCTATTTCGCCTGAAGGTTGTACCACTGCAACACCGGATACTTTCCCTGCAATGGATTGTGTGAGATTGGAGGCCGGAACTGTAAGCAATGATTTACTTTTAATTGACGAGACCGATCCCACCATAGTTTCTTTCTTCTGACTTCCGTAACCAACCACAACTACTTCGTCGAGTGTTTGTGTATCTTCGTCCATTTTTAATAAAAGGTTTTTCTCTCCTTTGGCTTTTATATTGATCGTTTTGTATCCAGTATAACTTATAATGAGATCAGCTTCTTTTGATTTGAGATCAAGAGTAAATTTACCATCAATATCAGTAACAGTTCCGATTTTCTCTTTTGAGTCGAAAATGTTTACCCCAATCAAGCTTTCACCAGTTTTATTATCGGTGATAATGCCTGTTATTGTTGTCTTCTGGGCAAAGAGGATGGAAGAAACAAATATGAATAAATATAGTATAATGCGTTTTTTCATGAATATTTGAGTTATAATTGCACTTTCTTAAATCGATAGATATAGGTATGCATTTTTTTGTTTTCGTTGTCTAATAATATTGCATCTTCGCCAGTTAAAACAGGATCTTGCTCCATTTGAGAAAACATTATTGTTTTTTTTCGCTCTTCTAAAGTCGTTTTTATTCTTAGCTCAAGATAATTTTTGTCTACTTTCAGGATCGTAAATCGTACCAGTGCTTGTCCATAACGATATGATCCATCTGAGGTGTTTTTTCCTATTATTTTATCTATCGACATATTTAACCATTCTTTATCCGAAAATATCCACGTTCCGCTATGTTCTTGATTTGTGCATGATTCAAACATTCGATATACCCCGTTGGCTTCCATTAAGATGGTGTTTTTTTTCTCACAATCAGTCAACTGTAATTCTGCTCCATCAACTGTTACTTGTTCCTGCTGCCAAAATCCAACTAGATCCAACGACAGGTCTTTATCATCCTGACACGATATTATGAATATTGTAAAAAAGAGGAAAAGTGATATTTTTAGTTTAACCATAATCATGTGTTGCTTTGTTCTATTATTCTTTTGTTCGTAGTTTTCCCTCTATAAGCTCTGTTTGGGCAGATTTGTAATGTTTGGAAAAAGTATTCAAATTTCCAATGGAATCATATTCGTAATATTTAATTTTGAGATTTTCATCGTCTAACTGCTGAACATAATAAGTGATCGGAAGAAAGTCGGAAATATTTAAAATCTTGCTGGTTGCATCATAATTCCATGCGCTTCTTAGGTCGACACTGTCGCAAGGGAAATACAAATAGCAAACATTTTTTTCTGTAAAGTAGATGAGTTCTCCTTTTTGACAGTCTGTTAATGGCAGAATTGTATTGTTTTCCAACATTGATTCCAATTGCCACGATTTCATTATTTTATTGTTAGTTGGATCTGATATGTCGGAAGCGCAACCTATAAAAATGAGAAGAAATGCAAATAGAATAAATATGGTTTTTATTTTTTTCATAAAATTATTTTGAATAAACTGTGTTCTTTATTGACAATTTAGATTATGTCTGACGTATGCTTTTATTGTGGCACATTGTTTTCCTTCGCTCGAATCGTGAGGACGGATTGTGTATTTTTCAACAGCTGCAGGTATAATAAATGTTTCGGCATAATGAACTACAAAAGGATTAAATTTTCCATCCGGACTTTCTATTATTGCTTCATCTCCCTCCACAAGATTTAATACGTTTACGCTATCATTTGTATAATGTATTACAGGTTTTGTAAACCAATGTCTACGGGTTTCAATGAATTCATTTTTATGCAATCCGGTTCTTTCTTCTCTCCAACCGTCTCCTTCAGCTATTAATCTCACTTGATCGATTAGATTCTCTTTGCAGTACTCGGTGTCTCTATTCCATTGTATTACGTTTTTCCCGTGTTCAATATTTATAGCTCGGGGTTCTCCATCCATTCCTAATCGTCCCCAGTCGTACAATTTGAATGTAAAGATATATGGTGTTGCACTTATTTCAAGCACCATGCTGTTTGCTCCCGAACAATGAATAGTCCCATTCGGAATTAGAAAATGATCGTGTTTTTTTGCCGGAAAAATATTGATGTATTTTTCTGCATCAAACTCACCACCTGTTTTTTGAGCTTTTTCCAATGCCTGTACCATTTCATTGCTATTGCAGCCGTTTTTTAAACCTAAATATACTGTAGCATCTGGTTTTGCATCCAATAAATAATAACTTTCGTCCTGTGTATAGTTCATGCCGAAAGTTTCCCGTATATATTGAGTGGTGGGGTGCACCTGCAAGCTTAAATTACCACCGCCCATAGTGTCAAGAAAATCGAATCGAATAGGAAACTCTTTTCCAAATCTAGATTCTACTGGTTCGCCTAACAAATTAGTTGTTTTGTAAAAAACCAGATTTATGCTTGGTATTTCAACGATTTCTCCATCTACTTCAAGAAGCAAACTGTTTTCTTCCGGTACGCCATCGAACGACCATGCATAATTTGGTTTTGATTTGTCCAGATCACAAACATCCTTCATCCATTGTCCGCCCCACGGTCCAGGGTCAAAATAGGGAACCACTCTGAACGGACTTAATGAAATTTCTGTAAGACTGTTTAGCATAATTTGAGTCTCTATCATTTTCGGAAGTCCTTTTTTGTTTGTATCTAACCAAAAGTCAGCTTTCTCAAATAATTGTTGCTTTAATTTATCGCAGATTCTCCAATCAACAAAAAAACCTCTTTTGTATTGTATGCCAGGAGCTTCGTGTGAATTTTTTAACCCTATATTATTTGTTTCGTGATTTCTCTGGCGAAGTTGAATTTCCCAGCGCGCCATGTCAGCATATACTAAACAATCATATTCTTCTACAATAAGAGATGCAGCATGGCCGTAAACGATAATTAGTCCTTTTTCTCGTTCTATCTCGAAACGCAATTTATCTACCTTGTCGGAATCAAGTAAGTCGGCATATTTAAGTCTTGTCATATATCCGAATATCGCATCGTCGGTAACATCTTTGAATGTTATGCGCTCTATTTCCTCTTTTGGCAGAAACGCGCTTGCCGATTCGATAAGAATCTTTGGATTCAACTTCTCAAATCCAGTCTTCAGTTCTTCATGATTGACACCCTGATAGCATTCAACTATTAATATGTAACGATTTTTATTTGAATTTTCTATTTTCGATTTTAATTCATCAACAATTGAATCCCATCCCGCAAATGATTTCCCCGTAGCCTTAAAAAAAGGGGTTTTATTATAATTTGTCATGCTCAGTTATCTGTTCGTACTTTAATGTGAAATGTAAAATGATCTGTTTTTTAAATAATTAGTTTTGACTTTTATCGTTTGAAATGATATGTATGATGAGGATAATAGTTTTCAATAAATTGGCGTTAAATCATCCAGTAGAAATCAATTTCATAATTGTTTGCAAATATCTCTCTGTTTTGAGATAAAAACATATAACTTTGTTGCGATTTACTTGTATTATCTTACGAAAATTCAGAATTGTAATTATGCCACAACTAAAGCAGGGTTTTAAAGGTCAGAGGCTGATTGCTATCAGCTCCGAAGTTTTATCTCTAGGAGAACATAATCCGTTAATAAAAAGCTTATATATAACAAAAATTGGTTTCTTTCCATCTGTGAAATATCATTATAATAAAAAGGAAAATGGTGTGGATTATTACATTCTTATTTACTGTACAGCAGGGGAAGGATGGTACAAAATAGGGGATAAAACATATGTCGTGAAGGAGCAGCAGTATGTTATTCTGCCACCGGACACGCCTTATAGCTTTGGTGCGGACAAGACCAATCCATGGACGATTTATTGGGTGCATTTTAAAGGAAAAATGGCCAATTCATTTTCTATGTCGCCCGTTGTTCCAAGGCAAATAAAGCAGGAGCACAATTCCAGATTGCAAGATCGTATTCAAATATTTGAAGAAATATACGAAAATCTCGAATTAAGCTTTCATAGTGATCATTATTGTTATGCCTCTTTGTGCTTGTTTCATTTTTTGGCTTCATTTAAATATATTGATCAATTCAGGCAAATAAGACACAACGATGAAACCGAGCATAGATTTAGTGATCGTGTGATTTTTTATATGCGTGAGAATGTTGATAGTAATATTACACTTGAACAACTAGCGAGTCATTTCGGATATTCACCATCTCATTTTTCTGCTCGTTTTTTAGAAGAAACTAAGCAATCGCCAATAAAGTATTTTATTACTCTAAAAGTAGAAAAAGCTTGTCAATATCTGGAATTGTCTAAAATGAAAATATGTGATATATATCCTAAGCTAGGGTTTCAGGATGCGGCATATTTTAGCCGAATGTTCTCGAAAGTGATGGGGATTTCGCCATCGAAATATAGAGAACGGGAAAGGTATAGCTAAACAAAAAGCTTTTGTTTACTACTCAAAAAAACTAAAGTTTACGTTTCCGTAATTTCTGTGATCGGAGAAGTGTGAGTGTTGACTAAATTGATGTTTGGCAGAATGTTCCAATACGAGAAGTCCTCCGGGTTTTAGCAGGTTGTTTTCGAAAATCAGGTCGGGGATGTTGGGTAGTGCTGCGAGTTCGTAAGGAGGATCGGCAAAAATCATATCGAACTGGATATGGCAACTGTTTATGTATTTAAACACATCTGTCTTTATAAGTTGTAAGGTGTCGATTTTGAGTTCCGAACACACCTTGCGTATAAATGCACAATGGCGCTCGTTCTGCTCGATGCTGATAACGCTATTGCAATCGCGCGAAGCAAATTCAAAGCTGATGCTGCCGGTTCCGGAAAACAAATCCAATACATCAATC
>JBBIID010000241.1:0-5331 GCA_037446675.1 Paludibacter sp. | reverse complement strand
CCGATACTTGTTATTGTTATAGGTATTGGGGTTTTAATGAGCTTTATACTCGTTGGTATTACGTTATTAATGCTGTCTATTCCAACGCTTATAGTATGGAATATGCAATCGATGTATGTTTATGTAGAGGAAGGAACGGGTTATTTCGAAGCCTTAGGAAGAGGCTGGAAATACACGTTTAATAAATACTGGCATGTGGTAGGTTCAACTATGATTGTGTTTTTAATTGTTATGGTAGCAAGCAGCATTTTCAATATTGTTCCGGCGATAATTATGGTAGCTTCTGTTTTTACCTCTGGAGGTCAGGCAGCTCCAACGGTAATGACACCAACTATGATGGCTTTTTACATTGTGGGAATGATTTTTTCGTATATGGCTAATAATATCATATACTTGCATCAGGGACTTATATATTATAGTGCCGAGGAAAATACTGCCAATTACCAAGCTTTCTCCGATATTGATAAAATAGGGAATGATGAGGAATAAAGTTCTGATTCTGTTTTTTTTGGGTCATATATTTTTTTTTAATGCAATTGCACAAGTCCGACAAGTAGAGGGGAAATATGTAGCAATTTTAGATTCAGTGTTCGAGAATCCTAAAAAGGAGCGGATGACTCGGATGAAAAAACTGTTTCAGCAAGTAGCAGTAGATTCCACAAATAATAAGGTTGAAAAATTTGCTGTTGGTTTCAGAGAAAAATACCTCGATGATGCTGATTTTGAATATAACGAAGACAAGGGAAGCAAAACTTTTCTGAGCCGACTTATGGAAAAACTGACTGAACTGTTGAAGAAATTGCTCGGTCTGAATTCATTCAAAAATGTAAGTAACATCAGTTCCTGGGTAATAAGAATAATTGCAGTATTGATCGTTCTGGTTGCTCTCTATTTTATTATTCGATTGATAATGAGTCGTAAAAGGAGTTGGGTGTTCGGGAAGAAAAATGATTCTATGCCCATTGACATCAATAACGTAGAACAACTTATAGCAAATGCCGACTTCGAAGAATTAATTGCCGAGCTGGAAAAACAAGGGGATATCCGCCAAAGTATTCGATTATACTACTTGTGGTTGCTTAAAGATTTGAAGGATAAACAAATTATCAAATGGCTTCCCGAAAAAACAAATACCGATTACCTCTCCGAACTAAACGACGAATTGTTGCGGAAACAGTTTTCGTATCTATCATATCTATTCAATTATATATGGTATGGCGAATTTTCGATTGCCGATTCCGATTATGTTGAAGCCCGCAAAGCTTTTCTTACTTTTTTGAAAGGAGGAAAGTGGAATGGATAAAACGATGAAAATTTATTTGTGGGTTCTATTGGGAGTTATTATGCTGATAGTTTTGGCAGATGTGTCCCGTACAAAAGTGGTAGATTGGAGCCCAACTTACTCGCTTGATAATAAAAATCCGCTCGATTTATATATTTTTAATCAGGAAGTAGATAAACTCTTTCCGAAGACTACATTAAAACGGGTAACGACAACCGCTTTTATGTATTTTCGCGAAAATAAAGGGAAAGAAAGTTATTTAATAATTAATCAGGACGCATATAATCAGGTAGACACGCTTTTGCTCGAAAAGGTAAAAAATGAAGGAAATACACTCTTCGTTAGTGCTGAGAATTATATCAAATATTTTACTGACACACTCCATATAGATTACGAATATATTGATAGAAATATTAGGATAGATAAAAAAGAGTCGGCCATACTTACTCTGACCATGAATAATTGGAAGAACAAAAGTTTAAAGTTGTATCCTTTATTGAACACTTTTTCGTTTGTGAAACTGGATTCGTCAACAACGACAATTCTTGGTAAAATGAAGCTGAACAATGGAGAAGTCTTTCCAAATTTTTTCCGGATTAAATATGGAAAAGGATTAATATATGTGAACAATCAACCTGAAGTTTTTTCGAATGTGGCACTTTTATCAAAAAATAGTTCTGCCGAGTATGTAGAGCATATATTGTCTTATATTCCTAAAGATAGGCCTGTTGTGTGGTTCGTACAGGAACAGACTCGCTTGTCGGGCGAGCCTGTAAATGAATCGGTTCTATCAGTATTATTCAGGTATCCAGCCCTTCGTATGGCTTGGTTAATATTCATATACGGAATGTTATTGTACTTAATATTTAATGCTAAACGCCGCCAAAGGGTGATACCTGTTATTAAACCATTGAAAAATACTTCTGTCGATTTTGTCCAGACAATTGGAAATTTATATTTTCAGGAAGGAGACACAGCTGGTATTTTGGGAAAAAAGATCATCTACTTTTTGGATAGAATTCGTACAAAATACTATCTGGATACAAGCCAACTTGATGAAGTTTTTATCGACAGACTTCATGCAAAATCAGAGAGAGATAAAGAATTGATTAAAAAGATCGTGAATTACATTATATTGTTTGAAAAAAGCAAAACGGCAAATAAAGCTGATCTTATAAATCTGAACAAATGGATAGAAGAGTTTTGGCGGGATTCTCATTGAAATGAGAGTAAAGAAAAAAACTTGGACTTAAATGATGTATGAAATATAGACTAAAAAAAAAGGCATAAAATATAAATATCAATTATCTATTAAACGATTTATAATCACGTAGATTTATTGGCACTTTAATTAAAAAATATGGAAATAGAAAAAACAGAAACAAATGACATTCGTTTCGAATCACGTATAGACTTGAGTGAGCTGCAGCAAAACATGGAAGCAGTGCGTTTGGAACTGAAAAAGGTGATCGTTGGTCAGGATAAGATGATCGATCATTTACTTGTTGCCATTTTATCGAATGGGCATGTTCTGCTTGAAGGAGTGCCAGGAATCGCTAAAACCATTGCAGTAAAACTTATTGCTAAATCTAGCAATGTAAAATTCAGCCGTATTCAGTTTACTCCCGACTTAATGCCGGCAGATATTTTGGGTACTTCGGTGTTCGACATAAAAAAAACTGAATTTGAATTTCGTCCGGGACCTGTTTTCGCGAATCTGATTTTGATAGACGAAGTAAACCGTGCTCCGGCAAAAACTCAGGCTGCGCTTTTCGAAGTGATGGACGAGCGCCAGGTAACTATCGACGGAAAAACGTATAAAATGGATGTGCCTTTTATAGTTATGGCTACTCAAAACCCTATAGAACAGGAAGGAACATACTGCTTGCCAGAAGCCCAGCTCGATCGTTTTATGTTTAAAATTGTGATTGATTATCCTAATACAGAAGAGGAATTTGAAATTATTCGTCGTGAACATGAAGCTATTAATGGTGATAAAACCTCAGAAGTGAAACCTGTAATTACGGGAGAAAAAATTTCTGAATATCAGCGTATTGTTCGGCAAATTGTGGTTGAGAAAGATATTATGGAATATATAGCCAAAATCATAATGAATACCCGTGAAAATCCGTTCCTTTATCTTGGTGCCTCACCTCGTGCTTCTATTGCTATTCTAAACGCTTCAAAAGGGTTTGCTGCATTGCGCGGACGTGATTTTGTAACTCCCGAAGACATTCGGGATTCTGCTGTAATAGTGTTGCAACATCGTCTGATTGTTTCTCCTGAAAAGGAAATGGAAGGATTGAAAGCCACAGAAATTGTAAAACAAATAATTGAATCTGTAGAGGTTCCACGATAAATGAAGGTGCTGAAATCTTTATATTTAAATCATCTCTTTTTCTATATTCTGTTGGGTATAGGTGGACTGTTTTTTGTCTCTTTTTTTGTTTTATGGTTGTTCAATGTTGCATTAGTTTTACTATTCTTTTTTCTTTTTATAGCTGTAATCGATATTTTTATACTTTATTCTGGAAAAGAAAGTTTAGAAGCAGAACGTAGCCTGCCCGATAAATTTTCTAATGGAGATGAAAATCCCGTTCGCATCTTTTTAAAAAATAACTATCGGATTCCTGTTTCTTTAGAGATAATAGATGAAATTCCTTTTCAGTTTCAGAAAAGAGACTTCTCAATAAAGCTGAAATTGAGCTCTGGTGAAAAGCGAGATATTGAGTACGCTTTGCGACCGACACACAGAGGTGAATATCTTTTCGGTAAATTGAACATTTTCCTAAAATCACCTCTTCGTATTGTTGCTAAACGGTATATATTTTCTGAAAATGCGACTATAGCCGCATATCCATCTTTCATACAGCTAAAGAAATACGATATGATGGCTTTTTCAAATCATTTGTTGGAGTATGGTTTGAAACGTATACGCAGGATAGGACATACAATGGAATTTGAGCAGATAAAGGAATATGTACTTGGAGACGATGTGAGAACAATTAACTGGAAAGCCACTTCAAAAAAAAATGTTTTGATGGTGAATCAATATCAGGATGAAAAATCTCAATCAGTATATCAGGTTATTGATACAGGGCGTTCAATGCACATGCCGTTTTTAGAACTTAGTCTTTTAGATTATTCTATTAATTCTACTCTTGCCTTGAGCAACATTATTATAAAAAAACAGGATAAAGCTGGAATGTTCACCTTTTCGAAAAAAGTTGAAAATTACGTGGCTGCAGATCGTCGAGCAGGTCAAATGCAAAAGATGATGGAAACGCTGTACCGGATAGAAACTGATTTTATGGAAAGTGATTTTAGTCGTTTGTATGTTGATATCAAACAATCTGTCACTCAGCGAAGTTTGATCTTGTTGTATACCAATTTCGAATCGTTGGATGCTCTTCGACGTCAGCTTCCTTACCTGAAAGGAATTGCAAGGAATCATTTGTTGATTGTCATTTTCTTTGAAAATACGGAGCTTAACAACCTGATAAACAAACAAACGATTAAAGTTCGGGAAGTTTACGATAAAGTGATTGCGGAAAAATTTGCTTTTGAGAAACGGCTTATCGTGAGAGAACTTAAACAGCATGGAATACAATCCATTCTTACTCAACCCGAAAATTTGACAATGAATGCTATAAACAAATATATAGAACTTAAAGCAAGAGGAATGATCTGATGGATTGAAAATTAGACAATTGTATTGACGGAGTTTTTAGATAATATTTATCTGTCAACCACTAATAAAAACGAATAGCTTTTTCAAAATAAGAACTAGCCTCATAAATTCAATTTATGAGGCTGGTTTTTTGCTTCAATTTCAACAGGCTGCATATTAATCCAGTACAGCCAACAGATTTTTTTGAAATTTCCCAAAGAATAATTTGCTCGTGAGCAGAAATTCCAACCTCGTAAAATAGCTGTTCTACGAAACTACAAATTGTATTCTTTTGTTCACTCTGTTCACACGCGCAATCCATAATGCTGATTTTAAGTTCTGTCGCCTAACGAAAGTGCGTTAAACTTACACGCACGTA
>JBBIID010000240.1:1245-5356 GCA_037446675.1 Paludibacter sp. | reverse complement strand
CAATTCTTAAAAAACTCACATTAAAATTCAATTTTATTTTCAGCCATCACTAGCAGTAAACTTTCTGGAGGTGAGCATGGTTTCCAGTTTTCTCTCGAGACAAAAGCAATCTCAGTTTCGGCTTCATTAATAAGTTCCGATTGCTCGTTGTACAACTCATACGTAAACCACATCCGAACTCCTTTTATCGATTTAAGCGTTGTTTTTACGGTTAGCAACTCATCGTATCGGGTAGTTTTTATGAATCGGAAACTCATTTTGATAACCGGGCATAAAATGCCTGACTGTTCCAGCGAATTATAAGAAATGCCAATGCTCCGGAACAATTCCCAGCGGGCGGCTTCGTAATACTTCGCGTAATTGGCATGATGCATAGTGCCCATCTGATCGGTATCAGGATAAGCCACTCTAAACTGATATTCGGATGTAATCATCTTGCTATTTACTATTAGGCAATTTACAATTTACCATTTAAAAATTAATTTTCGACAATTTAGTGATTACATACATGATCTTCATTTCCATGATCATGAGCGGCACAACTAAAACCTCCGTCAACAAGATTACCGGCTAAATACTCGTTTACCAACAAATCCACATCACCTTTGCAATTTCGAATGACTTGAATGTTTTGCGAAGCTAATTTATTAATAGCGCCCTGCCCTATTCCACCGGCAAGCATCACCTTCACATCGATTTCTGCTAAATCGAATGCGATATTTGACTTGCAGCCGCAACCTTGTGGTGACTGAAGAATTTGCTTTTCAACTACCTGATTATCATCTACAGTAAAAATGCTGTAAAACTCGCAGTGTCCGAAATGGTCGTCAATGCGATTACCTTCTTTTGTTGGAATTGCTACTTTCATATTCATATTTAATTTTTAGTTTCGATCGATCCTGCTTTTCGTCTTTTGCCCATACCTTGTCCAAGTTGATACTTGTCTGGATTTATGTTTTTATTCCAGCAGCAATTTCCTAAACCTCTGCCGGTTGCCGAACCTTTTTCTTCAGGTCCTTTTCCATTTAGACGTGCCATGATTTTATCTGTTTAAATGTTGATATTTACTGTGAACCCCGCATAAAACAAATTCAATCGCGATCCTAATTTTTGTTTCATTCGGCTATATGCTTGTTCGCCCGTACAATGTCCTGTATAAAAACTCGTTTCAGCAAAACCGGCATTCAAAAATTCCACTATTTCATCAATTTCTTTTTCCGATTCGTACAGATCATCTCCATCAAGGAGATGAAAACCACCTATTAAAGCAGCTACGGGTTTCTTCACCGTTTTCACCACCGAATCCAGAATATTCATAATACCACAATGGGCACAACCGGTGTAAACCACCTGACGGTCTTTTCCGAAACTAAAAACAAGTTCGTGATTAAAATCATCGTTCGTCAACTTATCTCCCACTTTTTTCATGAGTGTTTTATTGGCTTTCGGCGCTGGAAAATGACAAACATTGCACGGGAAAACATGAATTTCTTCGTCGAATACAGTATAAGAATCTACAAATACAAATCGATCTTTAAATTGTCGCAATTCTTCGTTTGCGCTTATTTCCCGAAAACCTTTCCTTACCGAGAAGAAACGTTGCAGTAGCGCATTTTCCGAAAGTATTACTTTTGCCTTTTTATTTATTTTTAGGAAATCAATCAAACCTCCGATATGGTCCGAATGACCATGAGATATAAAAACATAATCAATCTCTTCAACATACACTTCTATTTCCGAAGCGTTTTGGATAAAGTAGTCGGAAGCACCCGTGTCGAGCAAACATTTGTGTTTTTCGGTTTCCAAATAGATGCTTAATCCGTGCTCTTTTTTCAGAGATTGAAAAAGCTGTCTGTTATCTGACAATACCTGTAACTTCATTTGTTTATTGGAATTAATTCATCCACACTAAAATTCTTACAATCGCTACACTTCACATGGTTTTCCATTCCATCGATCAGCTTATAACATTTTCGGCAACGAAACCACATTTTATTAAACTGAACATTACCTCCTTCAATCATTATCATTTTGCCTTCAATCAAGGCTTTTGCTATCGTTCGGCGGGCATTTTCGTAAATCCGTGTCAACGTGGGACGCGAAACGTTCATTCGTTCGGATGCTTGTTCCTGATTCAAACCATCGTAATCCAACAGACGAATGGCTTCGTACTCGTCGTATTGCAAAATCACCGATTCCAGAGCATTTCGGGGAATACCAAATGGCTTAAATCCTTGCATCAACGGCGGTGAATCTATTTTTCGTTCTTGTTTCGGGCGGGGCATAATTATTATTTACAATTAATGTCATTGACTATTTACCAGTAAAATCAGCGCAAAGATACGAATAGTTATGAACTTATGTTCATTATAATTTAATTTTAACACAATATATTTTAGAATTAAAATAAAAAAGAGAAGCACATAATATGGCTTCTCTTTTTAAAAAACGAATAATATTTTATCAGTTTAATAATCCAATGTAATTATCCGACCTTTAGTAAAATTAAAAAACTTGTCCTTTTGAGCAACCTGAATTCCTGCCATCAAATCTTCGGGTTTAAATCCGGCAATTTTCAGACAGGTTGGACATGCGTAAACACCAACTTTCATGTCACTCAATTGTTTAATGTACGTTTTGAACGACTCAAAATCGGCAAAGTTCAAATCTTTTGCCGTTTTTACAGCAAGTTCCACGGCATGAATATCCATATAAACCAGCACATCCTTGTCTTTAGCCATCATTACGGCCATTTTCAACGGCATCAAAACCCGATGCGGATCGTTGTAACTTTCGGTAATATGGATAAAAACACCATCTCTTACCGTATCACAACAGGCATCTTTCACTCCCTGCATGGATTGCATAGAATCCATAACCGGCTTTGGTTGCTGGTTGCACGATGCAATCAGGAATCCAACCACAAATAATAAAACAAGTTTTTTCATAGGTCATTTTTTTAGTTCAACAATTATTTTTATACAAAGCTTTTTTTGCGCTTTTGTGTGTCGTTGATATATTAAAAAAAGAACTTGCTTATCAGTACAAAGCTATGAAAACTCTTCTTCCTGCTTTCATACTGTTTTAATTGACTAGACTGCACTTGATTAGTGTCACTGCAAAGAAATAATAAAAAACAATATAACCCAAACAAACGGCTATTAATTATTAAGTAAATTTTATATGGCCATTAAAAAAAAGCTACATCTTTTTTACTTTGTTGAACATAAACCTACAAAAAAATGGAGCTGCGTCACATAACACAGCTCCAAATGTTTTAAACTAAACTAATGTACACAGTTTATATCATCTCATAATTTTAGATGAAACGAGAGAGCCATTGACAGAAGTGTGACGTACAATATAAATGCCTTTTGCCAAATTTCCAATACTGATTGATTTGCCTGAATATTCTTCGGTGACTAGCAAATTACCTTTCAGGTCATATATGTAAATATCGCTTTTTTCTTTTACGTTGGTTATTGTCAGCCTATTATCCGATATGTATACCTTTGACTGATTTTCTTCTGCTGTTATTAATGCGGTTGGCACTCCAACTTCATTTCCGCTTTGGAAAATTGTGGCAGCACTAAAGCTAAAATAAACCATATCATCATTATATATCGTTAATGTTCCCGAGAACTTCGAAAAATCAAATCTTTCAGGTATAACATCGCTATCGAATGTTGTTCCGGTGTTGTCATTCATTTGCCATTCAATTATATATCCACTATACGGAGTTTCACAATCATACGTCCTGAATAATAAAACATCACGATTTGGACGGTTTATTATTTCTAAAACATTGTTGTCTGCGTGCACTTTGCTTTTGAATACCATATTGTTAATTTCGAGAACATAAAGGCAGTTTGGATCTATATGCCAATAATCTCCGACATCAGTTGGAGAGTTATTGTCGGTTGTATTCCTATCATAGCTGAAACTGGCTGTAAAACTATCGCCTGTTTTTACTTCTTCTCCATTCCACTGATCCTCCATATCACTAAACTGATTTAAGATTCCTGTCACATAAATAGTATGATAATCGGAGGTTGGGGAGTTAACAACCAACTCAAAAATAACTGTTGTACTTCCCGCCGAATTTGAAGCT
>JBBIID010000240.1:0-1229 GCA_037446675.1 Paludibacter sp. | reverse complement strand
GTATCTTTTTGGTGCGGACGTAGCCGTTGGCGTTCCCGAAATTTCTCCTGTCGATGAATTTATTGTCACACCTGCGGGTAATTCGGGAGCGATGCTGTAAGATTCAACATTTCCCGAAACAGAAGGCGTTACTGAAACGGCATTGTTTACAACTATTGTTACAGAATTTGGCGTATAGACCAAACCTGATGGTGGGTTTGTAGGTATTGCCCAGACAGATAACACATTTAGCATTAGAACCAATGCCACGTAAGAAAAATACCTGTTGGATGACTTAAATGATGGTAGAACTGTTTTCATATATTGTTTCTTTAATTGATTTTTTTCGAATTGCTTATAATTTTATGCCTAGAACATTGACGAAGTTTATAAAAAAACTGTTTCTTTTATTTGAAAATCTCTTTATACAATTTCTCCATTGCCGTTGAATTGGATTTTTGTACTTGTTGCATTGCCGCCTTTGATTTGGCCTCATTATCCTTTCTCAACGCCATTTCTTGCTGCCATGTTTTACCGGGTTCTAAATCGTTATAAAATCTTGAATGAACGGTGTAGCTAACATATAAATTTTTTCCGGCCATTCCCATATTCATCGAAAATTCACAGGCTGCAAGAAGATCGTTAAAACCTGCTTGCCCTTTGGCGGCAAAATCAGGTTTCTGAAGATTCTCGCTGACCACTTTATCATAACTATGCCAAACATAACCCGGTTTTCCATCAGCAAACGAAAGCTGGTAAAAGCCTTTTTTAGGATTAAGAACTTCACCAATAGAAAAGTTGTTTGGGTTTGGGTCGTTAGGTGCTGTAGCGCGAGTTTTTGCATTTAAATGTGCGATAGTAGCGTAATCGGAAAAACGCACTCCATCATTCCAAAATCGGTACATTCTGTTGAGTACAGTATCGGTGTTTTGTGTGATTTTTTCGATGAAAGATACGCTTTTAACAAGTTGTTCCAAAGGTTCTCCAGCCTTTACATTACTATGCTCCAGCTCTGCAATATTAAACTGTATCCAGGTATTCTCTGTTAGCTGATACATTAAACTAGATTGAGGAAAGCCGGAGTTTTTGAATAATTTCTTCATCGCTTTCTCATCTAAAAGAGTCAGTCCTTTTTTTGTTGCAAATTCTTTCACAGCATCGGGTTTGTACCCAACCCAATTGCGGATTTCAGTTAGAATACATTTATAGCTTGTAGCAGGAACAGTTCCGGGAGCATAGCAATAGTATGT
>JBBIID010000239.1:1519-5389 GCA_037446675.1 Paludibacter sp. | reverse complement strand
ACCGCGACATGATCGGCCTGATCGACCACGAACTGACCGACCAGCTGGTGCGCCTGTTCTCGAACGACGCGGCACCCTTGATGCTGGCCCGCGACCTGGGTCTGGCGGCGGTTCAGTCGATGCCGGGCCTGAAAAGGCTGTTCATGCGCCATGCGATGGGCCTGGTGGGCGACCTGCCGCGCATGATGCAGGGTAAGCCTTTGTAAGGACTGGTCTCGGGCGTCAAACCATGCTAGCCATCGTGCGGCCTTAATCCTTTTGTCGGGAAGCAATGATCAACAGTTTTATTCCCAATTTGAAAGATGAAACGAAGGATTATCGGTTTTATACCATGTGGATATTGATTGAAAAATACCAAAAAGCCATTATCGGTGGAATTTGTTTCCATGGCGAACCAAATTCCACCGGAGAGGCCGAAATTGGTTACGGTACAGATCCCGAATATCAAAGCAAAGGATATATGACGGAAACCATTTCCGGGATTATAGATTGGGCAAAAGAAAACGGACGGATTGAAACTCTTATTGCCGAAACGGCTTTGACCAACATATCTTCCATCCGTGTGTTGGAAAAAAATTATTTCAAAGTCCGCCAACGCGGAAGTGAGAATGTCATTCTGGAATTAAATGTGAAAAGTTTGTGATTGTTTCTTATTTTTGCAGGATATATTTATTTTCAACGCATTGAAGGAATGAGAACATGGACAACGAGTAACGGACAGAAAATAACTCAAATACTTTCGGGAAGAAGCAATGTTTTTTTGTTGACTTTCGGCGAAAAGAACATCTTGGTAGATACAAGCCCAACACGAAAGCAAAAGTTACTTTTAGAGAAACTTAATTCGCTAAACATATCGAAAATTGACTTTCTGGTGTTGACGCACACTCATTACGATCATGCTTCGAATTCGGAGAAAATAAAAACAACTTTTGGAGCGAAAGTAATTGTACATCAAAGCGAGGCGGATATTTTATCAGGCGGGACGAATGTGATTCCGGCAGGAACTAACTTTTTTACACGAAATGTCGTCAGCCCGATAGGACGGAAAACCGCCGAAATTTTTAATTTCGAACCCTGCAAAGCCGATATCGAAATCGAAAGCAAATTCGATTTAACTCCGTTTGGTTTCAGTGCATATCTGTTGCCAACTCCAGGGCATTCGAAAGGCTGCATCAGTCTTGTGATTGCCAATGAAATTGCTATTGTGGGCGATGCCATGTTTGGTGTTTTTCCCAATTCCATTTTTCCACCTTTTGCCGACGACACCGAATCGATGATAAAAAGCTGGGGAAAATTGCTCGAAACTGGCTGCCATTTGTTTCTTCCGGCGCATGGATTTGCAAAAACGAGTGATGCAGTTCGGAAAGGATACTTGAAACCGAGGAAATAAAAATGTTTCGTCTGTCAATTTCAACCATTCATCGTTCATTATCCCGATCCGATAGATTTATAATGTACTGAAATAGAAATGCTCCATAATTTTGCAAAAAAAATTAGCATTATTTTATGGAAGGAATTATCCCATTTAAAAAAGGAATCGATTATAAAAATGTAAATGGCATTTTCTCATTCATCGACGAAGCGAAAGTTACGGGCGACAATCTGAAAAGTGTTCAACTTTACAATAAAATAGCTCGATACTACAATTTCAGTCAGCAATTATACTTCTTTTTTAAATTCGGAAGCGAGCGGAAATTTCGCGAACAGTTTCTGAACGAGTTAAACATTAAAGACACCGATTGTGTACTCGAGACATCGACCGGAGCCGGAGACAATTTTCGTTTTCTGAATAAAAAAGCAAATTATTGCGGCCTTGACATCTCGTTGGGAATGCTCCGGCAAGCAAAAAAGAATTCCAAACGTTGGGGAATTTCATCCACTCTTATACATTGCGAAGCAGAGGCTTTACCTTTCGAGGATGAATATTTCGATGTGGTTTTCCATTGCGGTGGACTGAATTATTACAACGACAAACAGAAAGCCATCGACGAAATGATTCGCGTTGCCAAACCTGGGACAAAAATCCTGATTGTGGACGAAACAGATAAACTGGTTAAAGACAATTATCAAAAAAATCCGGCTCTAAAAGGTCATTTCACCGATGCTGCCAAAGCCTTTATCCCGGTAGATTTAATCCCCAGTTCAATGAAGGACATTCATTCGGAAATCGTTTGCAATGGAACTATTTATAAACTTACTTTCGTAAAACCGGAAAACTAATGAGCCACTACTTTATTGCCAACATCGACATCATCGATCCTGAAGAATATAAAAAATATCTCGACGAAGCTGATAATGTTTTCAAAAAATTCAACGGTGAGTACCTTGCTGTGGATAGCCAACCTACAGTGCTGGAAGGGCAATGGAACTACACAAAATCCGTATTGATCCGGTTCGACACCGAAGAAGATTTCAATGCGTGGTATCATTCTCCCGAATATCAAAAAATTCTAAAATACAGGCTTAACTCAGCATGGTGTAATACTATTCTAATAAAAGGAAAAAACTAACATTTCCTTATAAATAAATACGGCTAAAAGTTGAATGAACTATTTTTCATCCGACTTTTAGCCGCACTTGCTATATCTTCAACAATCTCAATTGAAGACACGAAATTTATTTCCATTATTCGTAATTCCAGTTTAGTGAACTTAACACCAAAACAATAAACATTTATCACGTTTGCAAATCCAAAGCCATTCATCCAACCGTCTAATATAAAAATTCAAGCCGAAAAAAGTGACGTTCAACATTTCATTTTGGCTACTCACCATCTATAAATTGTGGAGGCATATCGGTAGAATTACTTTTGTTTCGAAATCTGATTGAGCTGAACAGTTCAGATATTCAGAGTTTACAACAATTAGATATTTTACACTAAAGAAAATGAAAAAGACAATTATGATTTTGGCCATGGTTTTGACAACAATGACCATGTTCGGTAAAAACATTTCTGGAAAATGGAATGGTATTTTAGACATCAACGGAACAAAACTACACATTGTTTTCAACATCAAAAAAACTTTGAATGTAGTAACAGTAACCATGGACAGCCCCGACCAAAACGCTTACGGAATAAAAGCTTCCAAAGCTGAGTATGAAAATTCGACTTTAAGAATTGAAATTTCGAATGCGAATATAGAATACCTCGGGACTTTAAACGAAGATGACAAGTTAGTAGGCGTAGTAAAACAATCAGGATCTATTTTCCCTGCCATATTAACTAAAGAAGCAGAGATTAAATAAAACTAATTTCCTAAAAATTAACAAAAACATGAAAAAGAAAAATCAAATTCAATTAGTAGTTATCGCATTATTTGCATTGTTAGCTTCCTCCTGCGTTTTTACTCTCGATGGAGTAGTTGGAAAAGGAAGCATTATTTCGGAAGATGTCAGCGTCGAAAGTTTCAATTCGATAGATCTGGCTGGTTCGGCTGATGTCGAAATTTATAAAGGGAGTGAGCTAAAAATAACACTTTCTGACTATGAAAATTTGCTGTCGTATTGGGACATTGAAGTGATAAATAACAGTTTAGCTATAAAGACGAAACCACACACCACACTCATGAACAGCAAAGCCAAAGTTATTATCGAAATGCCGGAACCACTTTATTCGGCAACTCTGACCGGAAGCGGTGACATCAAAGTACTGGATTCATTCAACGATATAAATGACATTTCTATTTTGGGAAGTGGAAATTTCATTTCCGAAACCGATGCTCAATATACCGATTTGGAACTCTTAATTTCAGGTAGCGGAAACATCACCATGAATGGGGCAGTGGAACGATTAACAGCCAAAACTGTGGGGAGCGGAAATATGCGATTAAATAATCTTGAAGCTCAAAACGCCAATTGCTCAATTCTCGG
>JBBIID010000239.1:0-1509 GCA_037446675.1 Paludibacter sp. | reverse complement strand
TATGTACGTTAATGTTGCTCAAAGCTTGAAAGCAAACATATCCGGTTCGGGCGATATTATTTACAGCGGTAACCCAACATTAGATTTTTCGGGCTTAGGCAGCGGACATTTAAAGCATAATTAATTAATCTATAATTATTTACAACTAAAGCCTCGCATATTGTGAGGCTTTTTTTAATCAACAATCATCATGAACGAAATAATTAAAATAGCCGATTTTATTTTACAATCATTCGTACACATTTGGCCATACTTATTGGTCAGCGTACCACTTGCTGTTTTGGTGCAAATGTCGGGCGCATCAAAGTACATCACAAAAATAACAAACAAAAACGTTTACGTTTCCATTTTATTGGCAACAATAGTTGGAGCAGTCAGTCCGTTTTGTTCATGTGGAGTAATTCCGGTAGTTGCTTCCATGCTTATCGGGGGAGTTCCTTTGGCTCCGGTCATGTCATTCTGGATTGCATCACCGTCCATGGATCCAGAAATTTTTATGCTCAGCGTTTCATCTGTCGGATTTAATTTATCTGTTTGGCGGCTTGTAGCAACATTTGTAATCAGTCTGTCGGCTGGTTTAGTTACGCATTTTTGCCTAAAAGCAGGAATTATCGACCCTGTAATTTTAAAAACTAAACCCAATCGGAAATCAACAAATCCGATAAAAACTTCCATATCGGCTGGGAAAAATTATTTAAGAAACATCTATCCACAAAAGAATGAAACATCTCCTGTAAAAATTGCCGGTTACAAACTGCAACCAGTTAAGGAATGTTGCCAACCAACCACTTGCTGTGCAGCGATCGATACAATACCTGAATCATTATCTGTCGAAAATAAATGTGGCTGTGAGAAATCTGACAACGACGAAATGAAAAAAACATTTTCGCGCCAGCTAGCTGCTGAAACAGCCAAAGCCGTATGGATGGTGGCAAAATTCATGGGATTGGCATTTTTCATTAACGCGCTGATTCACTTTTATATTCCTCAACAATATTTGCTGGAATTTATAAAAACCGATAGTCCGTTTGCTATCATAACAGCCACATTAATCGGAATTCCATTCTATACGAGCAATCTTACAGCATTGCCGTTGGTAAGCGGGTTACTTCAATTGGGATTGAACCACGGTGCCGCGCTCGCATTTCTTATTGCAGGTCCGGTAACCACTATTCCGGCCATGGCAGCCGTTTACGGACTTGTAAAAAAACGAATTTTTGTATTGTATCTGCTTTATTCGCTGCTAGGTGCTATTATTTTCGGATTGTTGTTCAATCTGATTAATTAATTGCAACCTATTATTTTACAAAATGCTAAAAATTTCTACGTTTTGCCATTTTGCGAAATTCTCTTATCTTTGCGGTCGCTTTTTGCACAGTGCAAAAACGTGTGCTTGAACACCACGTAAAAAACAAGAAAAAATGAAAAAACAAGTTTCTGTCGCCTTTATGGCTGCAGGCTTACTCTTTACAGTTTGCCTGATTGTAGCCAACATTATTGAACAAAAAT
>JBBIID010000238.1:1570-5406 GCA_037446675.1 Paludibacter sp. | reverse complement strand
CTAGCGAGAATATCGCATAAATAAAAAATTCAGCCAATACCGACCAACCGATCCCCTTTCCTACCAATTCGGCCACATGTTTCCACAAAAATTGCATCAACAAAATGAAAATGCAAATCA
Source organism: Paludibacter sp. (assembly GCA_037446675.1). GTDB lineage: Bacteria > Bacteroidota > Bacteroidia > Bacteroidales > Paludibacteraceae > Paludibacter. The sequence continues at coordinate 5,286 of JBBIID010000238.1, read as the reverse complement.
GGAATGTCATCAAAAACAACGTAAAAAAGCGCTTGAAGATATAAATATCTATTTTCTTGAGTCTGAACATGCTGTTTTTTTAAGAGCAACAAAATTACTGCAAAAAGTTCAATAATCAATTATCTGTTAAGCGAAAATAGCTAAATATAAGCAGGGCAATTTCTTAAAAATAAAAAAACCACCTGACATTCTGCCAAATGGTTTATTCTCATTTTATGTTTTTACAATCTCTAATAATCGATTACCAAATTCCGGTTTTGCGTTTTAGAACTTCAACCGATTTATCCCAAAGTAAAATCAGATCTTCTTTATCATCCGTTGTAGCAAAATCCGTTACTACCAAAGCTAATTCCCCTGTAACCTGTAACCTTACAATTTTCATTTCAAAATAAAAATCCGTTCCTTCATCCTCTTCCCATCTGAATTTTATGTAGTCCTGCGGCCGTGAGTCCAGATAAAACGCCGACTGATAGTTTTGATCCCAAGTAAAAGTATATTCGGTATCGTTTACGGTAACTCCATCGGCAAACCACTCCGAAAGCCCTAAAGGAGTACTGATTGAATTCCACAAGACATTGATTGAAGCGTTCTTCAACGGATATTCAATATTGAATTTTTTCTTTTTCATGATGTTAATTTATCACTCACAGAAATGCGAACCTCATTTTTTCACATTTCATTTGCGCCCGCAATGTAGTAATAATTATTTGAAAAAGCAAGACAACCAATCAGTAAATGAGCATTTTGTTGACAACTTAGCGACTCAAACTGTTTTTTTCGAAACACAACGGAAGCAGCTCTCTTACTTTATCGATAATGTATACTTTTTCTTTGCCGTAAAGAATTACAGTTATATCTTTTTCGAAGCGGGTTTCGGTTTCGAGCAACACCTGGCGGCACGATCCGCAAGGAGTAATCGGGTCATCCAAAAAGTCACCATTCGTGAATGCTGCAATGGCCAAAGCTTTTACAGCGACATTAGGATATTGGGCATTTGCATAAAACATGGCAACCCTTTCGGCACACAAACCAGACGGATAAGCCGAGTTTTCCTGATTGCTCCCGGCAAAAATCTCACCGTTTTCCAGCTCCACAGCAGCACCTACATGAAAGTTAGAATAAGGTGCATAGGCTTTTTCTATTTGCTCTTTCGCTCTGCTTACGAGTTCTTTGTGCGATTCACTTAATTCTTCGAAAGTTCCTATCGAGTAGTTTGTTTCAACTATTTTTTTTTGCATAATATTCGTTTCAATTGTTGATTATATAAATCGTTTTAAATTTGATTGACAAACACTTAAACCTAACAACTTCATATTTTTAAAATCTTAAAAACATGAAGTTGACAAAATTATAAATTTTTCAATTCTAATCGGTCTTTTTCGACAATAAGTTTTAATTTTGTAGCATATTACACATACAAATTTTAAATATGAAAAGCGGCCGCAAAAACACTTTTATCATTATTTTTCTCGTAATTAGCACATTAACCTACGCTCAATCTCTAAGCCAAACCTACTGGTCGTATATCGAAAAATATCACCAAATTGCTGAAAGACAGCAATCGGAACATGGAATTCCCGCCAGTATAATTCTTGCGCAGGGATTGCTTGAATCCGGTGCCGGCCGAAGCGAATTATCTCGTATTTCGAATAACCACTTTGGTATAAAATGCTCCGACTGGAACGGGCAAAAAGTATATTACGATGACGATGAAAAAGGCGAATGTTTCCGCAAATACAATAACGTACTGGACTCTTACGAAGATCACGCTATGTTTTTGAAAAACAGAAAAAGATATGCTTTTTTATTCGACCTAAAACCGACCGACTACGAGGCTTGGGCTTTCGGACTAAAAAAAGCTGGGTATGCTACCGATCCGGCTTATGCTTTCAAACTGATTTCAATTATTGAAAACTACAATCTTCACCAATACGATACCGGAAAATATATTGCTTCGAACAACCCTAAAACCAGCGATAAAACAGGGAAACAAAATTCGAAGGACGATTATTTTGGTGCAATCGGATCCATTTCAGCGGTTCAGAGTCACGAAGTTTTGAAGATAAACGGAGTTCGTTTCGTAAAATCATTGCCGGGAGATACTTACAATACTATTGCGGAAGAATTTAATATGAGTGAAAAAAGAATTCGCTCGTACAACGAAGTTAGCCTAACGGCCTCTCTCGAACCGGGAACTCGCGTATTTGTTTCAATAAAAAAGAGAAAAGCCATGAAAGGTTTCGAAAACTATATTGTAAAACAAGGTGATTCAATGTATAGCATTGCTCAGGATTTTGGGATCAAAACTACCAACTTATACAAACTAAACAAAATGGATTTTGCCGAAGGGGCAAAAGTAGGACAGATTTTAAAATTGAGGTAAAAAACAGAATTTCATGCGAAAGAAAAATACCGAATTGCTGAGCGATGTTATCAAACAAGTGCTAAAGCAACAACATCTGGAAAAACCTCTTTATGAGAAACGCCTAATTGAATCGTGGCCTTTGGTTTTGGGTAATAACATTCTCAAATATACAACCGACTTAGAAATAAAGAACAAAGTGCTGTATGTCAGCCTTAGTTCTTCCGTTTTACGTCACGATTTGTTTCTATCGCGAGAGCAAATCAAAAATTCGCTGAACAAACAAGTCGGCGTTGACGTAATTGTAGACATCGTGTTTAAGTAACCACAATATAAAACCACATGGATTATCGGGAACATCTAGCACAACCACTGTCGAAAAAATTTATCGACACCTTAGTGTTGGAAGTGTATTCTCATCCTGATGACTTCACTATTGTTTACCGTTTAATTTTTGATAAAGATATCAAGGTTGCCTGGCGGGCTGCGTGGGCTTCAGAAAAAATCAGTGAAAAACATCCGGAATGGTTCACAGAGGAAATGTTTTTAGAACTAACAAATATATGCGTAGAAACAAGTCATGGAGGTTTACAGAGAGGTTGTTTATCAATATTATTCAACCTGCACTTACCAAATCCCATCCCTGTCGAACTCATCAATTCCTGTTTTGAGAGAATGGCATCACCACGCTTTCCCATTGCCGTTCAGGCACTTTCCATGAAATTATTATACCGCATTTGCCTTGTAGAACCGGACTTCATTCCTGAATTTAAAGCCTATCTCGAAAACGCATCTCCTGAGGATTATTCTCCCGGATTTATTTCCACTCGCAAGAATATACTTAAGCTATTGAACAGCAAAAAGTTATTAAAACAGACACAAAAGTATATCTAAAAAACTGCACACTTTAATAATAAAAGTGTTACTTTTGCGCCGATATTCTAGCAGCATTTAGCTGCTTCGCTACTTAAGTTTAATTAAATCAAAAGTTTTTATGACTTTAAAGAAGAACATTCTGGCTTTACGACAAAAAAAGGCAATTGTTGAAAAAGGTGGAGGCGACAAAGCTATTGAAAAACAAGTTGCCATGGGTAAAATGACTGCCCGTGATCGTATTCTTGCATTGTTAGACGCTGGTTCATTTCACGAATACGATCTTTTCGTTGAACACGAAGAACGTAATTTCGGAATGGATGGCAAAGAATTGGCTGGTGATGGTGTAATTACCGGAACCGGAACAATTAAAGGCGCTCCAATTTGTATTTATGCTCAGGATTTTACCGTAATGGGTGGTTCGTTAGGACTAAAACACGCCCGTAAAATAACGAAAATTATGGATCATGCGTTACGCATG
>JBBIID010000238.1:0-1560 GCA_037446675.1 Paludibacter sp. | reverse complement strand
AATAAACGACTCCGGAGGTGCTCGTATTCAGGAAGGTATCGGAGCTTTAGCCGGTTATGGAGAAATTTTCTATCGCAATACAATGGCTTCGGGAGTAATTCCTCAGATTTCAGTTATCTTGGGTCCATGCGCCGGAGGTGCAGTTTACTCACCAGCTTTAACTGACTTTGTATTTGTTGTAGAAAACATTTCTAAAATGTTTATCACAGGTCCGAATGTAATTGAAACTGTATTGGGAGAAAAAATTTCGCAGGAAGATCTTGGTGGCGCACGCGTTCACGCCGAAATCACCGGAAATGCACACTTCTACGCTCAAAGCGAGTTGGAATGTTTCGAACAAATTAAGCAATTAATATCACTTATTCCTCACAGCAATCAGCAAAAAGCAGTAAGCGAAGAGCCTAAAAAACCAAAAACATGGAAAGAGATTGAAAACATCATTCCTTCTGACCCAAAACAACCATACGACGTTCGCGATGTCATTCTTGCTCTTACCGATGACTCGAAATTCCTCGAAGTTCACGAATTGTGGGCTACAAATATCGTCATCGGTTTTGGTCGTTTGAATGGAGAAACTGTAGCTTTCGTAGCAAATCAACCATTATACCTTGCAGGTGTACTTGACTGTGATGCATCAGACAAAGCTGCGCGCTTTATCCGTTATTGCGACGCTTTCAATATTCCTATTATTACATTGGAAGATATGCCGGGTTATTTACCGGGTGTCGATCAGGAACATGCCGGTGTAATTCGTCACGGAGCAAAAATGCTTTATGCTTATTCAGAAGCAACTGTGCCAAAAATCACCGTTATTCTTCGTAAAGCTTATGGTGGTGGTTACATTGCTATGAACTCACGCCACCTTGGTGCTGACTTCATGTTGGCTTGGCCAAGTGCTGAAATCGCCGTTATGGGACCAGAAGGAGCTGCAAATATCATTTTCCGTAAAGAAATTATGGAAGCTGAAGATGAAGATGCAATGCGCCAACAAAAGGTTCAGGAATATATCGAAAAATTCGCTAATCCATACGTAGCAGCATCTAAAGGTTATATCGACGCTGTTATTGAGCCTATGGAAACCCGCGATATGATTCTTCACGCATTGGAAGTTTCTAAAAACAAAGACGATTATCGTCCAGCTAAAAAACACGGAGTTCCACCGTTCTAATTCATTTACGATTTAGTCATTTACAATTTACGATTAACTATTAATTATATAAGATAACTCGTAACTTGTAACTATAAAAAAAGAATTATGCAAAAAGAGAAACCGGTATATACTGATTTTGCGGTGACTGCCCGTAAATACAAAACTCTTCTTACAAAAAAATATATCAACCGTAAGCAATGGTCAAATCCCAGCCCGTACGAAGTTCAATCGATTATTCCCGGAACGGTTTTGAGTATATTTGTTAAGGAAGGAGATATTGTACAAGAAGGAGAAGCACTTTTAATTCTGGAAGCCATGAAAATGCAAAACAGAATTCAAATGCCTTTTACGGCTCGAATCAAAAAAATTAATGTAGCAGAAGGAGCTAGAATTCCTAAAGATTCATTAAT
>JBBIID010000237.1:0-5411 GCA_037446675.1 Paludibacter sp. | reverse complement strand
ATCCGCAAACTCAATTCCCATTTGCTCGCCCGGTAGATTTTCTTTACACAAAAAACACTTTCGCTCAGCAATATTCTTAGCATCCGTTTTTGCTCCGGTAGATGTTATTCGGGCAGGATTAAATTGCACTTTTATTTCGAAATCGTCAAAATTGAATGACTTTGTTTGAACGGTTTTGAGCCCTTCGTAATTTATCCGGGCAAGATCCCAGTTTTTTAGTTGGTCTTGAAAAAGTTTTTTTACGTCTTGTTGTAACACGGAATAGTTGTTAAGATTTTTATTGTTTTTGCTACATTCATGTTGTGTGGAATTTGTTTTACACGATTTTTTGCAAAAACATTACAAATATAACACTTACGCCTTATTCAAAACTAAGATACGGGTATATTTTTTCAAGATCTTCTTTCGAAATATCGGTAAGCCCGTTTAAGTCATCTTTCGATTTGAGTTTTCCTTTGTTTCTTCGAAGTTCATAAATTGCTTTTGCTTGATAAAAACTAATGTAAGGATGCGCATTGAGCTTTTCTACTGACGCCGAATTGATTTTAATTTTCTGCACCAAAGACTGATTTACGACACAAAAATCTTTGATCCGTTCATAATTTTCAGGTCGCATACCGTAAATTTCTTTCAATTGTTCAACCGATACAAATCCGCCTGTTAGAGTTCTGAAACGAATAATTCCTTTTGCATATCCTCGTCCGATTCCTTTAACCTGCATTAAAAGTGTGGTGTCTGCCGAATTTAGCTCAACTACAATGCTCTTCTTCGATTCCTGTTTTATTGTTGAAACCGAATCCTTGTTTTGGGTAATGTGGATATACGGTTCAAGTTCGTCGAATTTCTCTTTCGAGATGCCATATACCTTCGAAAAATCGGATGCCGAACGGAATTTTCCACCTTTATTTCTATATTTTAAAATATTGGCTGCAATGTTGGACTTAAGCCCCAACTTTACAAAACCGGTAGAATCGATCTTATTGGGATCGAACGTAAAGAGCGAATAGCTTTGCTTCGGTTTGGTTTCATAACTAAACTGTTTATACTTTTCTTCGTATTGTCTTTGGCGTTCTTCTGCCAACGCTTGCCATTCAGCTTGACGTATGCTATCAACCGAAACAAGTGACTTTCGGAATGACTCAATTTCGGCAGCAAAGTTTTTATCTACCGGCTCTTTGTTATCTTGAATAAACAGAGTTAAGGTTTGATTCAGAATAATAACGATGATAATCAGGATGATTAAAACGATAATTCCTGCACGTTGACCTTTGGAAAAATAAAAGAAATCTTTCCACATAGTAAAAAATTTAGGCTTAATTTATTTCGGAAAATAAACTAAGCCCAAATTTATACAATATATTTATTTTAACAATAAATAAAAGCAGAATTCTTAAAAATAAACGTTTATTTCTTCTTTTTTAGCTCCACTAATGCTTTCAAAACGGTTTTATCATCCTTGTACAACAATGGATAAAAACCTTCGTCTCCAATAATATTCCGCGTGATATATGCGTTTAATAAATTAGAAATTAGATTTTTAGAAATGGCTATTTGCGCATTGTTTGGAGCTACTCCTTTTGATGCAGCGAAAGTTTCAAACTGTGGAATCAAATTCTGACTATCCAAATATTTTTCCATCTGCTGCCAGGTTTTTATCTTGTTGAGTTTTTCTCTGTTTCTGTCGGTGTATTGGAATGCAAATTGGTACAGATAACCGTAATTTACTACTTTGTTGAAATATGGAGTGTATTCGGTAGTGTCGCGAGGAACGAAAATATCTGGCATAATGCCTCCTCCACCATAAACCGTGCGGCCTCCAACCGTTTTGTATTTTACAGTATCAGCCATGTGAATACTGTCTTTTGAGTCGAACTCGCCATGATTAAATCGATTCAGAATATCCATTTGATAATCGTCGGAATTTCCACGAACGTATGGTTTCTGTATGCTTCTTCCCGAAGGTGTATAATATCTGGCAACAGTCAAACGAATAGCCGATCCATCGGACAAATCCATTTGTTGCTGAACCAGCCCTTTACCGAACGAACGGCGACCGATAATTAATCCACGATCGTTGTCTTGTATGGCTCCTGAGAAAATTTCGCTGGCCGAAGCTGAAAATTCATCAATAAGTACAACTATCGACGCATCAATACAGCTTCCATTTCCATCCGAAATAGCTTCAGAACGTTTATAGGCTTTCCCCTGCGAGTAAACAATCATTCGTCCTTTAGGCAAGAACTCATTAACCATATTAATGGCCTGATCCATGAACCCACCGCTGTTTTCGCGTAAGTCGATAATGAATTTTTTGGCACCTTTATTCTTGAGGTTCGCAATGGCATTCAAAAATTCAGAATAAGTGGTGGCGGCAAATTTGCTTACCCGTATAAATCCAACTTTGGGCTCAATCATGTAAGCAATATCCACCGAATTCAAAGGAATTTCACCGCGGGTAATTGAGTATTGAAGTACTTCATTAGTTCCGTGTCGACGGATGCCAAGTTTTACTTTTGTTTTTGCAGGGCCGCGAAGTTTTTTCATCACTTTTTCGTTGGTAACAGTTTTGCCAACAAAGGCAGAATCGTTTACCTGAACAATTCTATCGCCGGCTAACAGACCTACTTTCTCCGATGGCCCGCCGCTCACTACAGCTACTATCATAACTGTGTCGTTCTGAATGTTGAACTGTACACCAATTCCGCTAAAGCTCCCTTCGAGTTCGCTGTTGACATCAGCCAGGTCAGCTGCGGGAATATAAACCGAATGCGGATCGAGTTTTGCCACGAGATCGGTCATGAGTTCCTCGGTCATTTTCTTGGTATCCACTGTGTCGACATATTGATTGTTGATAATGTCAAGCAACTCATCTACTTTATTATTCATTCCGGTGGAAGAAAAAACACGGCTCACGGCAGACATATTTGCACGTCTGGCCAGCAAGTTTCCCAGCAATAGTCCACTAATTATCGAAAGCAAAACTACAAAAGTAAGTAAAAGATATTTTTTGTTCATTATGTTATTGATGATTAAAAAACTTCTTAATGAAACGATCGAAGATTAAATTGTTCGTTTCAAAATATAATTAAATAACAGGATGTAAAAGTTGATTTTTAAAGTATTATTCGATGTCTTCTAAAAACATGATTTCGATGCCGGCGCGTTCCAAAAGTTCTACACCGTCCATTATGCGGTATTTTTCTCCGTAAACAACACGTTTAATTCCGGATTGGATAATCAATTTAGCGCATTCGATACAAGGCGAAGCTGTGACGTACAATGTGGCGTTGTCGCTACTGTTATGCGAGCGGGCTACTTTGCTAATGGCATTGGCTTCAGCATGAAGAACGTATGGTTTGGAAATATTGTTTTCGTCCTCACATTTATTTTCGAATCCCGAAGGAGTTCCGTTATATCCATCGGAAATAATCATTTGATTTTTAACGAGTAATGCGCCTACTTTCCTCCGTTCGCAATAGGAATTTTCCGCCCATATCCTTGCCATGCGCATATATCTATTATCCAGCAGTCTTTGTTTTTCAGTCATCTTCTCTTCTTTGTTGCAATAAATGGTATTTGTTGTTGTGTTGATTTTCTTATGCTAAATTCCTTCAAAATCCGAAATCGCGGAATAGAACTGATCGTCGGTGACTCCAATTTGTCGGCAAGCCAGTCGGGCGGCGTTGAGATATTGCAGATTTTGTTCTCCAGATATTTTCAGCAAAATATTTGCTTTTTTTGTAATCAAATTGGTTACTCCGTTTATTATCTTATTCTCAGGAGTGTTATACGGAAATGCCACGAGATCTCTCCGCAGATTTTTACAGATGCTATTTAATTTTTCATTGCCATCGAAATAAATAAGCCGCCCCTGAATTTCCATCAAATCGATAAATTTTTGAAATTGCTCCACATAGTTTTCGTCTGTTGAAAATACGTTTTGTGCATCGTTGTCTATTCCGGTAAGAATAGCGATATGTGGTTTGTATAAGTGAAATTTTGGACGATCGTCGATGGGCGATGTCAGATATTCGTCTCCTTCGATAACAGCGATACGAGGATCGTAAGAGAGTTTTACCAAATTTTCGAATCCTTTAAAAGCTTTCCCGATTACATAGTCAACATCAATTCTCAATTTTTTCAAAACAAACAAAATCATGGCGGTTGTTGTTGTTTTACCATGACTTCCACTTACTACAATGCGGGTTTTGCTGCGAGTTTGTTGGAATATAAATTCAGGGAAAGAATATATTTTTAATCCAAGTTCTTTGGCACGGATTAGTTCCGGGTTGTCCGATTTTGTTTTGGTTCCTAAAATAACGGCATTAAGATTTTTAGTGATTTTCTCGGGAAACCAACCAAGTTTATCAGGGAGTAATCCATTGCTTTTTAAATCGCTGTATGCAGGTTCATTTATTTCAACGTCGGAGCCCGTGATCTGAAAATTGTTTTTCTTGCTAATGGCAATGGCTAAATTAAGCATTGTAGGTCCACCTATAGCAATAAAATGTACTCTTTGCATACAATTGGCAGTTGGAGGATTTTAGTTATTTTTGCTGAAATTTTTTGGAATTGCAAATGTAATAAAAAAGTTCGGCAAGTGGATTAGTTTTTAAAGTTCGTAAAGTTTTAAAGCACTTAAAGTACAATTGTTTATAAAGAATTAAGAACTGAATTAGGTATAAATACAAAAACAGATGAAATTATATAAAATAGAAGCAGGAGATTTTCAGGTGGATGGGGGAGCTATTTTTGGAGTAGTTCCAAAGCGGGTTTGGCAAAAACGATACCCATGCAACGATGACAATTTCTGCAAAATGTCGATGAGATGTTTGCTTATTGATACGGGAAATCGAAAAATCCTAATTGATACCGGAACAGGCGATAAGCAACTGGAATATTTAAAATATTATAGTTTTACAGGAGTTATAAGTTTTGATAAAGAACTTAAGAAATTTGGGCTGAATTGCTCGGATATAACCGATGTGATTCTCACACATTTGCATTTCGACCATTGTGGCGGTTGTACAAAATATAATGCCGATCGTTCTAAAGTAGAACTTACATTTCCTAATGCCACGCATTGGGTAGGAGAGGCGCAATGGAAAAATTTCTTGAACCCGAATGTGCGTGAAGGCGATTCGTATTTCCCCGAGAATATGCTCCCTGTTCAGGAAGCCGGAAAGCTAAAACTCGTTACCGAAAATCAATTCGTTTGTCCTGAGGTTGAAATCCGTCTTTTCAACGGACATACGGTTGGGCAATTGGTAACCTATATCCATGCCGGAGCAAAAACGTACGTGTATGTAGGCGATGTAATTCCGGTTTCGGCCACCGTACCGGTCTCCTGGATCTCAGCTTACGACACATATCCAATTACCGCAATGGCTGAAAAAAAGGTTTTGCTTGAT
>JBBIID010000236.1:0-5440 GCA_037446675.1 Paludibacter sp. | reverse complement strand
TCAATTATCAAAAAAATGGAAGAAGACCATCCGACCTTATTTGATTAATCTGCCGATAAACAGTTCATTTATCACTTAACTTTTCTGATTTATGGAATATCTACTCATTGTTTTAGCACTAGCCGTTGGTTTTCTTTTGGCGTGGTTTATGGCCTTGCGCCGACAGACCAATGCCCGAATTATTTCCGACGAAAAAGAAAAGACTTTTATAGCAAATCTGGCAGAAATCGAATCACAGAAATCGGTTATTCAGGAAACGCTACGCTTAAAATCGGAAGAATTAACTAATTTACAGCAAGAATTCACTAAACAAAACGAGCTTTCGAGCAACCGTGGCATAGAAGTTGCTGCATTAAAAACCGAAAATAATCACCTTCTGGAGAAACTGGAAACCCAGAAAACGGAATTGGAAAACCTTCAAAAACGGTTGACCACTGAGTTTGAAAATATCGCTACAAAAATTTTAAAAGAACGTTCAACCGAATTTTCAACTGCAAACCTGAAAAATCTGAGCGAAATTCTGAATCCGTTAAAAGAACGCATTCAAAATTTTGAGAAAAAAGTTGATGAAACGTACGACAAAGAGTTGAGAGACAAAATCAGCCTTCGCGAAGAAGTACGAAAACTCACGGAGTTGAACACAAAAATAAGCGAGGAAGCCAATAACCTGACGAAAGCGCTGAAAGGAGATGTAAAAAAACAAGGAAACTGGGGCGAAGTGATTTTGGAAAGAGTTTTGGAGCGCTCCGGTTTAACAAAAGGTCAGGAATATGAGCGCGAAGAGGTGGTTGATGGAGCAAATAATGTTGTTCAGCGCCCGGATGTAATTGTTCATTTGCCTGACAACAAACATATTATAATCGACTCAAAAGTTTCGTTGATTGCCTACGAACGATTTGTTTCTGCTGAAACAGATGATCAGCGGACGGCATTCTTGAAAGAGCACATCAACTCGTTGAGAAGTCACGTAAAACTGTTGAGCGAAAAAAATTATCAAAACGCACAAAATCTGAACACCCCGGATTTTGTGTTGATGTTTTTGCCTATCGAAGGATCGTTTTCAGTAGCGGTTCAGGGAGACAGCGAACTTTTTGCATATGCGTGGGAACGAAAAATAGTAATTGTAAGTCCAACCACGCTGCTGGCAACCCTGCGCACCATATCTTCCATTTGGAAGCAGGAAAACCAGACAAAGAATGCGCAGGAAATAGCACGTTTGAGCGGGACATTGTACGATAAATTTATTGGTTTCACCGAAGATATGGTGAAAATTAAAACCAATATCGAACGCACATCGAATGCTTACGATGATGCAATAAAAAAGATGAAAGACGGCTCCGGAAATATTATCCGAACGGCCGAAAAGATAAAAGAATTAGGTGCTAAGACAGGGAATAAATCGCTTCCTAGCGGTTTCGACAATATTTGAGTCCGGCGACTCATTTAGTCCTCATTCTCTGCAAAATATAAAATTATAATATTTAAGGAAATATGAAGATTAAAGGATTGTTGACGTTAATATTGTTATGTTTTATCTCAAAAATAATTGCCGAACAACCCTCGGAACCTCAACCGACCCTAAAACTTACACCGGAAATTTTCGATACGGACAGCATACTCAATTCCATTAGCGGAATACAGGTGATTGATTCTGACAGCACAGTTGCAATAACTTCGGTGAAAGACACCTTAGAAACAATCGAAGCTCCAACAAAAGTAGCTGGACATAAAATTGCTAAAATCGATCACACAGAAAAAAAACAATCGAACCAAAGCGAGTCGGAACAGCATTATCTCGTACCTAAACACATCGCTTTAATACCTATTGACTCGCTAATCTTGCGAAACAATCCATTTTTTATCGATTTGGTTTTCAATGGAATTAAGCTCGACTTTAGTTGGAAAAAATCTGATCTCAGAACGTTGTATTATGGTAAGCCACAAGCAAAATTATCTGACGGTTGGAACAATCATTTACCACCGTTGAAACGAGTGGACGATTTTATTTACGACTTGCGGAATGAAGCGAGAAATGAAATAACCCGAAGTGCAGTAAATCTTTATTGCACTACTTTCGACAAACTGCCCGACCCGAACAAAAATAAGAATCGCTACATCGAGGGAACAAAAATCGACAGAGTACAATTTGTTGAAGACAAAGGAGTTGACACAAGAGACAAAAAAATTAATTTACAAAAAATTCATGTTGGTCCATGGTTTCACAAGGCCTCAACACTGGCTCAATTTTCACAAAACTACATTTCGCCCAACTGGTATCAGGGAGGTAATAGCAATATAGCCGTTTTGGGAATATTATCGGGACAGCTTATTTACGACAATAAAAAAAGTGTGCAATGGGAGAATAATGCCGAATGGAGAATGGGTTTCAACTCGGTAGAAGGTGACTCAATTCATCCGCTGAGCACAAACGATGATGTTTTCAAGATCAACAGTAAACTGGGAATAAAAGCAGGCGGAAATTGGTTCTACAGTGGTTCTGTAGACTTTTCCACTCAATTCTTTAATAGCTATAAAGGAATCAATTCAACCGATTTGAAAGCTTCCTTCCTTACTCCAGTCCGTTTGAATGTAGGAGTCGGTTTCGATTACAAATACAAGAAGATTTTCTCAATATTATTATCACCCGTATCATACAAATATATATATGTAAAAGATACTTTGCGACTGAATCAAAACACTTTCGGTATCGAAAAAGGAATGAATTATCTGAGTGAAATAGGTAGCTCTTTCAAAGCTGTTGTATCGTATCCGTTGACTCGCGAAATTCAGTTAGACTCCAAGCTTTCGTTTTATACAAACTACGAAAAAGTGGAAATTGATTGGGAAATCGTATGCAATATGGCCATCAATCGATTCTTATCTACACGTATTTCGATTAATCCTCGTTACGACAATACAGTTATTGGAGAAAAAGCCGGAATTCAGTTTAAGCAATTGCTGAGCGTCGGGTTCTCCCACAAATTCAATTAACGGGATTTTTCCGGCTCGAAAAACATTTGCCATTCATCGAAAATACAAACGTTCGCTTCATCAAAATGAGCTAAAGAAGCTCTTACATGCTCCAGCGAATGTTCTTTCCCTAATTTTGTTTTGGAAAAAAACTTATCGGCATAGCATATCAGCTTTTCTTCCAACGAAACAGGCAACATATCCCGTTGTGGCAACGGAAGATTATTTCTGATGATCATTTCTTTGGACAAACCTACACCCGTGTGCCTTTCGCAAACCAAAGCATGGCGGTCGAGATTTTCTTTCCGAAGCAAATCCGCTCCCAAATATCCATGCTCAACATACGAATGTGTTCCGTGGCAAAAAATACGTGGCGCATCGCACAAAAATATACCAATATCGTGCAACAAAGAGGCTTCCTCAACAAACTTCAAATCCAAATTTAACTCCGGACGATTTAAAGCAATTGATAGCGCTTTTGCTTTAACTTCTTGGCTATGTTGCACCAAAACGTGATATATTTCACTCCCCGCAGGATAATATTTTTCAATAATTTTAAGAGGCTGAATCATTGAATTGGAATTAAAAATACTCTCTAAAAAATCGTATATTTGTAGTTCTAAAAATGAAAAACACAAAATTACAACAAAACTTTTGTGAAAGTGTTTTTCGGCTATAAGAATGAAAAATAATTATTATGGAAAATAAAGATTGTAATTGGCCCGGAGCCGATGTTTTGATGCGCGACTACCACGACAACGAGTGGGGAGTACCTTTGCACGACGATAAAAAACTCTTCGAATTTATGGTTCTAGATGCTTTTCAGGCAGGGTTGAGCTGGAAAACAATTTTGTACAAACGCGAGAATTTCAGGAAAGCATTTGACAATTTTGACATCGAGAAAATTGCTTTGTACGACGAAACAAAAATCCTTGCTCTAATGCAGGATGCTTCCATTGTTCGCAATCAGGCTAAAATCAGAGGAACAGTAATTAATGCCAGGCTTTTTATGGATGTTCAGAAAGAATTCGGATCGTTCGATAAGTACATTTGGCAGTTTACCGATGGAAAAACCATCATGAATCATCCTACAGAAAATTCACAAATTCCGGCAAAATCGCCCGAATCGGATGCCATGAGCAAAGACCTAGTAAAACGAGGTTTTAAGTTCGTGGGTTCTACCATTTGTTACGCATTTATGCAAGCGGCAGGCATGGTAAATGATCATTTGGAAGGTTGCCGACACAAATAAATTACGGATATTTTTTTTAGTTGCGATGAAAAACAAAAGCTTACAAACAGAGATAGATGCTTGCTACTTGTACCGGAAATTAGCAGAAAACGAAACGGACGAGACAATTGCGAACATTTTCCGTCAGATGAGCGAAATAGAATTAGGACATGCCGAGGCTTTTGCAAGAAGAGAAAAGATTTCTACCAACAATCTGATTATGCCATCATGGCGAGCCAAAACTCTAAATTTAATCGGAAAGGTGTTTAGCTACGATTATGTGTTGGGTGCTTTAATGGATACAGAAAAAAGTCTTTCTAACGCGATAATCAAAACAAAAAACAAGAATAAACTTGAAATAACCGGCTCGGAAACCAATCATGTAAAAATTCTTTGGTCGATTCTCGAAAATGACAAAACGCTGAGTGTAGAGCAACAAGCCAAATTCGAAACCAAACACAAATCGGTTGGCGGGAATGCCATTCGGGCAGCGGTGTTGGGTGGAAACGACGGACTGGTATCGAATTTCAGCCTTGTAATGGGAGTTGCTGGTGCAACTGCCGGTGGACAAGGAGTTCTTTTGGCTGGCGTTGCAGGATTGCTCGCCGGAGCATTATCTATGGCACTAGGCGAATGGATTTCGGTGAAAAGCTCGCAGGAACTTTACGAAAACCAAATGGCGATTGAGATGGACGAAATCGAAACTAATCCCGAAGGAGAGCTGAAAGAATTGGCTTTGATTTATATGGCAAAAGGAATTCCTGAAGAACAGGCACACAACATGGCAAAAGAAATCATGTCCGACAAATCGAAAGCCCACGAAGTTTTAGTTAAGGAAGAACTTGGAATTAATGCCGATGAGTTGAAAGGTTCTGCTATCGAAGCTGCAATGTATTCATTTTTTCTATTTACCATTGGAGCAATTATCCCGGTTGCGCCGTTCATTTTTATGTCCGGCTTTCAAGCCATAATCACAAGCGTAATAGCAAGTGCCGTAGGATTATTTTTAATTGGAGCTGCCATTACTTTATTTACCGGAAAAAATGTTTGGTATTCCGGTTTCCGTCAGGTAATTTTCGGTTTAGCGGCTGCAACCATAACTTTTGGAATAGGAAAATTAATCGGAGTTGCCGTAGGATAAATACTTTGTTTTTTCGTGATCATAAAATAGAAACAGGTCTGTTGTTTAAATACCAACAGACCTGTTTCTATTATAAATTCAGTTGAATTTTACTCAAC
>JBBIID010000235.1:0-5442 GCA_037446675.1 Paludibacter sp. | reverse complement strand
TTATTGTTGGTTCTTTTTCATCATTATCTTCCATTTCATTTATTATAAAATTCAAAATGGCAAGTAGTGCTACTGAACCGATTAAATATCTAATTACATTGTATATATTCGTCACCAATCTTAATTGGTCAGGATTTTCGTCCAACGATAATGTGCTGCCAAATAGAATACTCACCAGCTCTATGCAAATTTGCGTGGGGACATAGACTATAAGTCCGACCACAATAATTTTATTAAAATACTTTTTCCACAGTTGGAATCCTGCTTTCAAGGATTCAGGAATCGACAATTGATTTTCAATCATAATTTTTTGTTATTTGTTTTTATACTTTTATCTATAACTCAGATCCATACGAATTTAGCAAATTACAAATGTTTTTCACGGCTTCACAGCAAGGATGTGAATAGAAGATCAGCAGGGCTAATGTGGGAGCTAAACCATCTAAATACACATCTGACCGATAATGGGCATCGGCGTGTATTAGGGGCAGTTTTTATTCTATTCGTTCAAATTCTTGTATTAGGTTAAGTAAATAAATTTGAGGTTTCTCTTTGCCTGTAAAATAATGATTGTCAAAGAGACGAATTTTAAATTTCTTATCACTTAATTCAATTATATCAGCACATTCAACATGTATTCCTTTTCTTTCAGATTCATTAATTTTAGTTTGAAATATAAATGTTTTTGAATCTTTGCTAATTTGCCAGTCATAGATATTAGGCTCTGTGTTTTTAATTTTAAAGAAAAGTTTGTCATTTGTTATTAGTAATTCCAAATCACCTACAAAAAGTTCCCAACGTCCTTGCTTTACAGCATTTGTATTATAACGACCATAAGATTGATTTAAGGAATTTACACTCTTCCATTTACCTGAAATTTTTTCATTATTATATTGCCCTTTTTTTCTATAATGGTTTTCTCTCTTGTTAAATGTGTCAATTAAGGAATATGTTGAATCACTAACTTCTGATATTTGTTTCATAGAATTCCAGTTACCAATCCCAATTTTCATATTCACATAATTATAGAGGAAAGCATAATCTTTATATTTTGTAATACCCCATGTCTCAATTTGAATATTATTCGTTTCTTTATTCTGTTTGTTATCGAAAAACCTGTCTCTATAAATTATAGTTTTGTTGTCAAGGTATTCAAAGTTAGTGGCAAAACTTTCAAGTGTTTTATCTTTTACCGACCACACATTTGATAATAAAATGTTTTTTATTTCTTCTTCAGTTTTTTCTATTTTAATTTTCCGTGGTTTAATAAATGAAAATTCTCTATAATCATTATCCTTTCTAAAAACTAGTTTCAGATTATCACTACCATTGAATTTTACTTTAAAGTCTAAATTGTTGATTGTTATTGAAGATTCAGATTTCATAGACCAATGAAAAGTTGTGTCTTTTCCTTCCAAATCTTTTATAAGTAAAACACCATTGTCTTTAAAATCATAAAGAACCGGGAAGTTTTGAGGGAAAAATCTTGAAGAATCAGATTCAATTTTAAAAAATCCTACAGAAAATAAATTATGTTCATTTGATTCAGAGAACCAAACTCCATTTAATTTGTTTTCAATTGTTTTGTTCTGACAAGAACAGTCAAAAATTGCAAGCAGTACTAAAATTAAAGGCGTAAGTCTCTTCATCTTCTTTTTTTTTTAATTGTCCCTAACGACCGAGGCTAAGGGCATTTGGCGGAGTGAGGGAGCAAAACTCGCTAAATGCACGTCAAGCCGCCAATGGACATAGGCGTGTGTTAGGGGCAGCACTTTTTCTTTATTCGCAATACCTTTTAATCGCGTCTACTATCATTTGCTTCGTGTCACCAAGTTCGTAACCCTTTCTTAAGTCGCTACATATTTTAACTTTCTCGTCTGACGGAATTTCTACGTTTTGTTTAGTTGCATAAACAGTTACTTCGCTATTCGTGGTTAAAGCTCGACTATCTTTCATTTCATATTTTCGAATTCTGACAAAAGCTCTCATGCTATATGCATCCTTATTTAAAGGCTCTATTTTTATAGATTTATTACAGTCGGCAAGTGCTTCTTCAAATTTCAATTCGTATAAATAAGCTCTACTTCTATGAAAATATACGCCGCTTAAATTAGGACATAACTCCAGTGATTTGTTGTAAAAATTTACAGCAGTTGAATACTTTCCTTTTTCAAATTCTTCAAGGCCTTTGTCAAAGAGTGAAATTGTTTTTGCAACGTCTTTTGTAAGTCGCTTTCTACCAGATTTATATTCAGTTACCCATTTCACCATTCCAATCGAATACCACTCTGTCCAAATTCCTTCTTCCTTACCATTTTTGAATACTCCTTTGTATTGAAGTTGTCCGTTTGTGAAGTATTTTGCCGTTTCGCCGTCTTGCATTCCTTTTGAATAGTTTCGATATAACCTTATTGTTCCATCTTTATAGTAATATGTTCTTAGACCATCGTCAACACCTTTGTTTATAGACCCTTCTTCTTTCTTAATTCCACTTAAATAATAGTCAATGTTTGCCCGTGTATGGTGTTGAAGAACCTTTTAAACACCATTTGTTTTCCTTTTTATACATTTTATTGATAAAGGAAGTAATTCTCTTTATGTCATCAGGTCGTTTTGTGTACTCTTTTGTGAAAACAAAAATTAGTTTATCCAAATCATATATTTGATATTCTCCGAATTTAGACTTTGTAGTCACAACTTCAATACGGTCAACGGTCTTTTCTGACAGGTTTCCTTCTTCTTCCGAAATCTCATGAAATATCGGAATCGAATCAACTATATATAGTATTTTTTCTTTCTTTTCTTGTCCGTATGTCGCAATAGATATTAATGTTAGTAAGCTGAAAATTAGTCGCTTCATAAGTTTGTTTTTTATTTTTTTAGTGTTGTCCCTAACGACCGAGGCTATGGATATTGGTGGTTTGCGGGAGCGTTCTCTGTCGCATAGCAAAAAAGTGATTTAGAGAACAAGATGTTGAACACAGGTAAGTATAGCAATAAGTACAAGTATTTGATAATAAATTAATATTTGCACTTTAACTCAGGCCTCTAATGTGTTAACTTTCGAAATAGCTATTGCCCAAGATATAAATACATAAAAGGTGCTCCATCTACATAATTTGAAGAAGTTGCAGCAATATAAGCCTCATTCTGGATTACAAATATTGATTTTTTAGAATTGCTTCCCCATTCATTAGGATATTTCGTTTTTAGCACCCATTTATCATTAATAAAATCATATTTATATAAATCAGTTCCATCAGCCAACACATAACCGGTATTGTTGCACGTAAAGCATTTAGCAGAAACACTATAATATCCTTTGGAAAACATATTTGCCGCTTTCTCTATCCACTTATCACTTTCTTTATCATACAACCATGTATGTCCATATTGCACGGCATAAGCATTTCCATTTGCAATAAATGTTGAGACAAAAAAATCTTTCAAAACTACTGGAAAATCTTTTAATCTTTTATAATGTTCCCCTATAAAATCGCATTGCCACAGTTGTCCTTCATATGTCAAAATGTAAACTTGATTTTCTAAGATAAAATAACTAGCTATTGAAAACGAGAATGGTAAATTATTTTTTTGAGTCCATTTATTTGTTGCTGGAGAGAAAGACCATAAATAATTAACAGGTTGATTTAAATAGTCAATTCCTCCAACCCTAAAAATTTGATTATCAACTGGAATATATAAACTTCCGCTATAAATAGTCAATTGATATTCAGCATATTGTTTCCAACTATCTGTCGTAGGGTTATATTCGTACATGCTACCATGATTAACTTCATGAATGTACCCTTTTTCATTATAAGTGAAGCCATCCTGATAGTTAGTTGGCCAGTTAAATAAAAGTGGTGGACTCTTTATCTGCCATGATTTTTTTATTATAAAATTAAACGGATAGTTTACACTCTTTAATCCGTTTGCAAATTCCATAATAGTATAAGTATCAGTAAGCAAGCTATATGTCGGTATTGGAACAATAACATCTATACTAGTATTTGAGTAGTTTAATATTTCTGCACTATATTGATTAAATTTGACATTGATATTATTACCATTACGTATTAGGTTTGTTCCAGTAATTGTAACAATTTTACCTGAAGTTGCTGATGACGGTAAGATAGAGGTTATTTCAGGTCCAATTATTGTAAATTTTTGATTTGACCTAACTTTTGAGGTATTTACTTCAAGAGTGATATCTACCGCGCCAATATAAGATTGATATGGAGTAATGAACACAATACTGCTATCAGTGTTTGCTATAATTTGGGCAACCTTATTGTTGACATAAACTTGATTATTATCTTTAATCGAACTGAAGTATTTTCCTGTTAATTTCACGGTGTCCCCATCATAACCTGACTTAGGATTAAAATCAGAAATAAGTGGAGTAGCTGAGCCAAGAGCCACAAAATCTACACTATTTCCATAAACTAATCTTTTCTCGGTCTTAACATAGGCTCTACAAGTGTAAGCTACATTCGCTTTTAAGTCTGTTAGCACTCTTGTTTTAAATTTATTTGAATTAAATACACTTAGTTTTAAAACACTTTTCCCATTTCCAACTCCATTATTTACTATATATCCAAAGTCGATTATCTTTTCAGTACCCTTTATTAAAATCTCAGCATCAAACGTTACACCATTAACATCTATGTTGGTAACTTCTTTTGTGATTACTAATGGGTATTCTTTTGGTTGAATCACCACATCATTACAACTGCTAATAAAAAAAATAAAGACAAGTAGAATATAAATATAATTCTTCATAACTTAAATGTTTATACTTGTAAACAGTTCCAATTGATTATTATTTATTGTGTTTTTTGAGACTGAGAATTGTTTATTATATCTTAATTCAATAAAAAACGAATGGTTATGATTGAGCTTATATTCGATACCTACACCTGACGCAAATCCTATCTGAAATTTTGAGATATAAGATTTCTCATCTATTGTCTGCAGTTCAATGTAATTAGGATCAATGAGTGTTTGATATAATGTGGTGTTATTTTGTAAATTATATGTACAATTAAATCCCGCATTAATAAATGGCCTTAGCATCATTTTAGGCAAAGTATATCTAATTAGTAGTGGCAAATGTATAGATGTCATATTTGCGACAAAGTCATAGCCCATTGAAGTTGTTGTTTTAGTAAAAGAATACCCTTGCTTAGAAAAATAAATATCTGTATGAAACGAGAAATAACTCATATCGATGGGACAGTCAATAAACAATCCAGGTAATATGCTCCCCCGATATTTGTTATTAACAAAATTTTTATATTCAGATAAACTATTTTCTACAATCTCAATATCTCGCAGACCATAACCTAATATAAAACCATACTTAACAAATGGAAAAGGTTTTTCAACACAACTATTATAGTTCGTTATTAATTTTGACAATGAATTTTCATTATAACT
>JBBIID010000234.1:0-5459 GCA_037446675.1 Paludibacter sp. | reverse complement strand
GACATGTACATCGTTATCATAAAAATGATAAATGTGATATCGCTGAAAATAGCCCAGCTATTTCCTGAAATTATGGCTTTTTGAATAAGAAATATGCCACCAATCAAACCAAAAACGATGCCAACGGCATGAGAATATGTATTGGCAATTTCTTCTTTTGCAGAATAGCGATTGATAATTCCTTCTGGCTCTTGAAAGAGAGTTGAATCCTTTTCTTCACTTGTTTTTTTGTTATCTTTCATTTCTCTTTCTTAAATATGTGCTGTTTTAAGTTTATATGGTGCGTAGAACCCGATCTATTACATTGTTTTCGAATCCACGACTTTGTGCGAACCGGAAAAGCTTTCCTTGCTTCTCGAATTCATATTCATATTTCAATCCGTTGAGTTTAGTTTTTAATATGGTGGCAAGCATTTCTTCGTATTCTCCGTCGTCGATAGTAGACAATGCGCTATTTATGAGTTTATTGTCCAATCCTTTTTGTTTCAAGGTATACGAAATTTTTATTTTTCCCCACTTATTAAACCGAAATTTATCTTTTACGAAATAGGTGCAAAAACGTTTTTCGTTTATAAAATCTTCAGCTTTTAACCGGTCGATAATTTTGTGCTTGTTTTCTTGCGAAATTCCCCATGCAGCAAGCTTGTCTTCAACTTCAGTTGTGCAATGTTCTGAAATAGAACAATATGATGCTGCTTTGTGCAATAATTCTTCCAATGAATATTCCTTTTTCATAATATTGAGCATTAAAAATCGGTACACAAATGTAGTGAATTTTATTGTTTCATGTTTTATGTTACTGGCCAGAAAGAATATTTTAGTTAAATAATAAAACTTTAGGTAACAAAATATTATTTTGTAAATAAAAAATGTAACTTTGCTTCGAAATTGTCTACTTAAAGTTGATGAAACTAACAAAAAAAGAACAGATTGAGCATAAAGCCAGAGAGCTATTTATGAAGCATGGTTTTAAGAAGGTGACTATTGATGAGATTTGCAAAAAGGCAAACGTCAGTAGGAAAACGTTTTATACCTTTTATGAAAATAAAACAGCGTTGGTGCTTTTTATTTTTAATGAAGTAATGGATCAGAGTTTTTCGATTTACGAAGAAATTGTTGGAAGCGATTTCACATTTTCCGAAAAAATGGAAAAGATGTTTGCATTTAAATTTGAGGCTGTAAAAAATATCTCTATGGAGTTTATTACCGACTTGTATAACCCCGAGGCAGCCGAATTGCTGGAAGTGTTCAATAAATCATTGGGTCGATCGATGCAAATGTTACGCGATTTGTTTCAAAAGGCACAGGAAACTGGCGAAATGAACCCCGAATTGAGTCTCGATTATGTAATGTGGTTGCTCCAAAAGTTGGTTGAATTGTCGGCTGCACCAAATTTAACGACGATATTCTCCAGTGCTGAATCGTTTACAAGACAAGTTTCGCAATCATTCATATATGGAATTATGCCTGTAAAATCACCAGGCCAATAAAATCACCAGATTATTATGACAATAAGAATTAAACTTACGATTTTGTCTTTATTTGCTTTCTGTGCGTTGTCCGTTGCTCAACAGGATTCCAGTAAAGTCTCCTTTAATGGTCAGGTTACGGCATGGTCGGTTGGACAAGTTGAAAGTCCTTATGCAATACAGTTGGGCGGTCGTTTTGTGCCAACATTGTTAGGAAACTTTTCTGTTACAAAATCTACAAATTTTGATTTCGAAGCTTCAGCAAACTTTAATGGCTCGACCAATTTCACCAAGTTGCGTTACGATACGGTGATGGGACAGATAAAACCTTATCGCGTGTGGGCAAGAATTTCGGGTGCAAATTGGGAAGTGCGCGGTGGATTGCAAAAAATAAATTTCGGATCGGCTAAAATGTTTCGTCCGTTGATGTGGTTCGATGCCATGGATGTGCGTGACCCATTGCAACTGACCGATGGAGTTTACGGATTGTTGGGAAAATATTTTTTTGAAAACAACGCCAATTTATGGGCTTGGGGCTTGATTGGGAACAAAAATCCGCAAGGTTATGAATTGTACGGAACTTCTCAGTGGAAACCTGAATATGGTGGTAGGTTTCAAATGCCATTAGGAATTGGCGAAATAGCGTTGAGTAGTAATTTCCGGAAAGTGGTAGTTCCGAATCTTCCTTCGAGTGTTCCAAATGATAATTATTTGCTGAATGAGTCGAGAATAGGATTGGACGGAAAGTGGGATGTTGGAGTTGGACTTTGGTTTGAAGCGAGTGTAAACCTTACTGATAAACAGAATTTGTTTATCCCGAATGTAAGCAAAGTGCAGGATATGTGGAATGTGGGTGCCGATTATACTCTCCCGCTTGGGAGCGGACTTGGAGTAACGTTTGAGTACCTTAGGTATCACGCCGGCGATCAGCTTTTAGTAAATGGCAATGCTTTGAATTTGATAGGAAGTATGTTCACTTATCCGCTTTCGTTGTTGGACAACCTTTCGGCAATGTTTTTTTATGTTCCCGGCAATGGTTTGAATTTATTGTATAACTACTTAAGCTGGAGTAGAACCTACGATAACTGGAGTATTTATGGAATTGCTTTTTGGAATCCTGACGTTCCGCTGGCTATTTCAAATACACAAGGGAACAGTCTTTTCTCCGGAAAAGGAATTCAATTAATGGTGAATTATAATTTTTGAGTTTCCACGCAAAGCCGCGAAGCTTCGAAAAATGTACTTGTATTATCGATAAATTTTGTATTATAAATAAAAATAATTTGCATCTCTGCGCCTTTGCGTGGGATATAAACAAAGTAACATGAAAACAATCGTAGAAGTAAAGAACTTAGTAAAAAAATTCCCTATCGGTGCCGGTTCTTTTACGGCGCTGAAAAATGTGAACCTAGAATTTGGCGAAGGAGAATTTGCAGGATTAGTAGGTCCAAGTGGCTCGGGTAAAACCACATTGTTGAACATTATCGGTTCGTTGGATACGCCTTCGGAAGGAGAAGTGGTGGTTTTGTCGAAATCGATTGGAAAACTAACGCCGAAACAAGCCGCGCAACTTCGCAAAGAAGAACTTGGTTTTATTTTTCAAAGTTACAATTTGTTGCCGGTTTATACGGTTTTCGAAAATGTTGAATTTCCACTATTATTGCTCAATATGACAACCGAAGAACGTAAAAAACGTGTTTTGGAAACGCTTGAATGGGTAGGGTTGTCGGATAAAGTAAAATCGCGCCCGGCGCAACTCTCGGGAGGCGAATGCCAGCGTGTAGCAATTGCCCGTGCTATGGTAAAACGCCCGAATCTGGTGTTGGCCGACGAGCCAACTGCAAATTTGGATTCGAAAAATTCTCACAATATATTGCAAACAATGGAAAAGATAAACAAAGAATTGAAGACATCATTCATTTTTGCAACGCACGATGAAAAAGTAATCGGTTATATGAAACGTATTATTCGGTTGCAGGATGGAAATGTAGTGGAAGATAAAGTTGTTACAACCCCTAACCTCTAAAGGGGAATTTGATTACTTTGGTTTTATGTAAAAGATTAGTATTAAAACAAACCCAATCCCCCTTTAGGGGTTAGGGGTAAACATAACAAAATGAAACTATTCAAAACAGCTTTTAAAAGCTTAATAGGAAACGGCCTGAAAACGTGGCTGAATGTGTTTGTTCTGTCTATTTCGTTTGTTCTCATCATTTTGTTGCAGGGAATTTTGAAAGGTTGGAGCACACAGGCTGTAGACGATACAGTAAAATGGGAAATTGCCGATGGAGAATACTGGCAATCGAAATACGATCCTTACGATCCGTTTTCGTTGGATTCGAGTACAGTGGAAATACCGTCTGCTTTCGAAAAAAATGTCGCAAACCATTTGATAGAACCCATTCTGATTGCGCAAGGGAGCATTTATCCACAGGGTAGAATGCAGGGGGTAATGCTGAAAGGAATTCGTCCGGACCAGAAACTGATTAAAATACCGACGGAAAAACTGAATGTAAAATCTGAGGAAATTCCGGTTATTCTTGGTGCTTTCATGGCGCGACAGACAAAACTGAAAATAAATGATTTGGTTACACTTCGTTGGAGAGACAAAAACGGAACTTTCGAAGCTGCCGATATTCGGGTAGTGGGAATTTTTAAATCATCAATTCCTACTATTGATAATGGTACTTTATGGATTCCGTTGGATAGACTACAGGAAATGACTATGCAGGAAAATTGTGCAAACCTGTTGATAAAATCTCCTGAGATTTCGGTTCAGAATGTTGCAGGTTGGAATTTCAAAAGTGTGGAAGATTTGACTGCATCTACAATGCTTTTGGTAAAAACGAAATCGGTAGGTACAAGTTTTTTATACATCTTGTTTCTGCTGCTGGCGATGTTGGCCATTTTCGATACGCAGACTTTGGCCATTTTCAGGAGACAACGTGAAATTGGAACAATGATAGCACTCGGTATGACACAAAAACAAGTGGTGTGGCATTTTACGCTGGAAGGAACAATAAATGCGGTGTTGGCTTTTGCTTTCGGAACCATCTGGGGAACACCCATTATATTTTACATGGTAAAATACGGTTATTCGTTTAATATGGACGCGAGTGAAATTGGCATCCCGATGGCTGATACAATGTATGCCACCATAACTCCCGGCTTGGTTTTCGGAACAATGATTTTTATCCTGCTCGTAACGGCAGCAGTAAGTTATCTTCCTGCCCGCAAAATTGCTAAGATGAATCCGACTGATGCCATTAGAGGAAAGGTAAAGTAAAAAATGTAATTAACCGATTAAAATAAATCAACCAAAATGATAAAATTCTTATTAAACGGATTGTTACGCGATAAAACACGAAGTCTTCTCCCTATAATTGTGGTTTCGATTGGAGTAATGATGACTGTTTTTTTGCAATCATATATAAGCGGAATTTTTTCCGACAGCATTGAAACAACGGCAAAATTTTCGTCGGGGCATGTAAAAGTAATGACCGAGGCTTACAAAGAAAATCAATCTCAATTGCCAAACGATTATGCCATTCTTGGGATTAACGATGTGATGAAAAAACTGAACAAAGAATACCCGGATATGACGTGGATTGACCGAATTCAGTTTGGCGGATTGCTCGATTCTCCCGACACAACCGGACTGACACGCTCTCAAGGGAATGTAATGGGAATGGGTATTCACATGCTTGGAAATCAAGAGGAAATTGACCGAATGGATTTGCGTTCGAAATTATTAAGCGGTCACTTTCCGCAAAAAAATGGTGAACTATTGATTACTGACGAACTTTTCAAAAAAATGAATTTAAAACTGGGTGATCCTGTTACGCTTATTTCCAATACGATGTACGGCGATATGGCAATGTACAATTTTACGGTTTGCGGAACTATTCATTTTGGAACTTCTGCTCTTGATAAGGGGCTAGTAGTTGCCGATATTGAGGATATACGCATGGCCTTGAATATGGAAGATGC
>JBBIID010000233.1:0-5464 GCA_037446675.1 Paludibacter sp. | reverse complement strand
AAAAAAGTTTTGACTCCACATTATCAATAAACGGAATCGGATGAACAGAAAAGCTATTGCTTTCGGCAAGCGTAGTTCCACAGCTATTTGTGACTTTGAGCTTTGCAACATAATCTCCTACCACGGTATAATTTATCAATCCCGGATCCAGCGTGTTTGCCGTTGTAGGATTTCCACCGGGAAACTCCCATTCATACGAAAGATTATCGGAAACTGGCGAGCAAGCATTTACAGCAGCCACAGGATGTATAGTGGCTGTTCCACAGAAATCAGGAATTTCATCGATGGCCACTGTTGGAGGTTGTTTCACAACAACTGTTTTTTCAAGATATTTTGTACCGGCAGAATTTGTGATTGCCAGTTTTATGGCGTATGTTCCCGGAGTGACAAATTTAAATGCAGGATTTTTCGATGTTGATTTTGTTCCGTTTGCAAAACTCCAGACTGCCGGAGTTGTTCCGCAATTTCCGGGAATATAAGATACTGTCCATTTATAGGTACTGGTGCAAGTGCTCGTTAAACTTGTTTTGTCTGTGGCAATAACCTCCAAGGGTGAGCATCCTGAGTTTGCATCCAAGTCGAAAAGAGGCACGAGAGGAGCTTCCACACAAATAGTTTTTTCTATCTGGTCGTTTCCACAGCGTTTTGTATCAACTCGCAATCTGATAGTATAAGTTCCAGGCACGGTAAAAATAGGGCAAATAACATCAGAACCTTTAATCCACAGATTTGAATTATCCTGACCGAAATCATTCCCAAGTGTTCCACTCAACAAAGAAAATCCGGTCGCTGGAGTGATCGTCCAAACCTGCTTAGGTACTACTTTGCAATTAGCACCTTCGTTTACATAGCCAGTCGTGGTATTCGTGAAACAGATCGAAGTATTTGTTGCCACCGTTGCTTTTGGAATGTCAAAATCAACTACCGGTGCTGTAGAAACATAAATCGGCACCACATTAACTGCCGAAACGCCACACATGTTTGAAGCAACAATGCTGGCAGAAAATGAATTCGGATATGGTGAAGTTCCGTTATAGCTGGTCACTCCGCAAGAGGTGCTTGCAAACTCGTGCGTAACCGAAGGTGGGGGCGGATGATTAAAAACCTGAGGTGGAGTTCCATCATTAAAACTTATCGTATAAATTGTTCCCGGCGGATTATTTTCAGTTCCGCTAATTGGAAATGTAAGCGGCGTATTGCTACAATTATCAGTATTTCCGGGGCTTCCCAACGAAACGGCAGGATTTGAACCGACATATATGTCAATCGTTTTTGAAGCGGAATAACCAGACACAGACACAATAGTGTAAGTTAATTTCCAAAGTCCTACGGAATACAAATGATTTAATGAAGTCCATGTAGTTCCTGTGAATGCAGGAGTTCCATCTCCCCAATCGAGAGTATAAATGGCATTATCGGCAATTGTAGTTGATGTATTTGTGAAGGTAAGTTCCGTCAGCGTATTGCTGCATACTTTATAAAACGTCTTTCCATCTTCCTCAATCAACTCAGCACTCGAATTCATTGTGAGATCTGGCATTACATCTGAATTAAGCACCTTCTCACGAACAAATACAACAGAACTGTCTTCTGTTTCATCTCCAAAAGTATTACCCGGCATAGCTGGGTTGCTCCCATTGCCAAATGCAACCTGAACAATCCCACCCAAAATTAAGGTTAATAGTATATTTTTGAAAATAGTATTCATTGCTGTATTTATCTTCCGTTTCACAAACCACATTAATCGGAGTTATAAATTCCAGTGCAAATTTGTGACAGACAAATATAATAAATACTTTTAAATAGCTGACAAACAGATAGTTGTAGCTATAAATACTACATAAATCAAAAATATACTACATGATTTTTTTTAGAGTAAATGCGATAGATGAAGAATAAATGATAAGCCAAATTATTCTTTAAATTTTAAAGGAAAAAAGTTTCGGGAAAATGGATTATTTGGAATGTTTACAAAATTTTTATACTGATTTGACAACCAATCTTGTAGCGATTATTATTTTCTTGTCAGAAATACTATTGCATCGGGAAAAGAATATTTTTAGTTATTTTCTTTCACAAAAGGAATTTTCAAATGAGTTTTTGCACGATCACAATAAATAATTTAACACAATTTAAACTATTTTCCTCTAATTGCAATCCTCTTTTTTACATAATTTCTCCACTACCGATGCAAATATTAGAATTTTCATCGTAAATCACTCCAAACTGACCCGGTGCAATTCCCTGTAATTTATTTTCCGAAACAAGATGATAACCTTCGTTTGTTCTCAGTATTTTGCCTTTTGTAAATTCAGGAGTATGCCTTATTTTGAACGTAACATCCAGTTCTTCCAAGCTGTTTTCCCATGGATTGTCAGTGATGAAATGAAAATCGCGCATAGAAAACTCATTGCCGTATTGAGCTTCAACATCAAAACCTTTTGAAGCATAAACGATATTGCCCGGAACATCTTTCTTGATTACATACCATGGTCCACCCGATAAACCCAGACCTTTTCGCTGCCCAACCGTATGAAACCAATATCCTTTATGTCGTCCAAGTATTTTTCCGGTTTCAAGCTCTACAATTGGTCCTTCTTTCTCGCCTAGATATCTGCGAATAAAATCGTTGTAATTCACCTTTCCGAGGAAGCAAATACCCTGACTATCCTGACGTTTGGCACTCGGCAAATTAGCCGACAAAGCAATATCTCTTACTTCGTGCTTCATTAAGCTTCCAACAGGAAACATTAGTTTTGAAACCTGAATGGAATTGATTTGAGCCAAGAAATCTGTTTGATCCTTTATCGGATCTTTGGCTGTGGATAAATATGTTTTTCCATTACGCTCGGTCGTAGTTGCGTAATGGCCGGTTGCTGTTTTATCAAAATCTTTCCCAACGCGCTGTTCGAACACACCAAATTTGATCAACTTGTTGCACATCACATCCGGGTTCGGAGTTAGTCCTAACTTAACTTTATCGATGGTATATGCCACCACATTGTCCCAATAATCCTGATGCAAGTCAACTATTTCCAACTTGCAACCATATCTTTTTGCAATAAGCGAGGCCATTTCTATATCTTCTTCGGAACTACAATGCAATAACTCATCGTCATCCATACCGATTTTAATATAAAAAAGCGTAGGTGTATAACCTGATTCTTTCAAGAGATGCACAACAACTGAGCTATCAACTCCACCCGATAATAAAGCTGCAATATTCATAATTCTATATCAAATGTAATACTCTGCCAAATCGACAATGCCAGCGCGCATTGCATATTTTGTAGCTTCATGTACATTATTCACTTCAATTTTTCTAAAAATATTCTTTCTGTGCGTCATCACAGTATGAACGCTGACGTGCCTTTTCGCGGCAATTTCTTTTGTCGATTTGCCCAAAGCCATTTCCTTAAGGATTTCCTGCTCTGTGGAAGTAAGCACTTGCTTAACTGGCATTTTCGAACTGTTTTTCGTACTATCAAGCAACATATTACTCACATGATTGCAAATAAATCTGTTGCCTTTGGTGGCTTCCTTGAATGCAGTTTGAATTTCTTCAGCAGAACTATCCTTCAATAAAACACTGAAAGAATTTGTATTATAAAGCAACGTCCTCAGAAAATCGTCGCTCAGTTCCTCCGAGAATAATATCCAATCTGCCTGCTCGTATCTTATTTGAAGAATTATCAAGTCATTCACACTCTCAAAGTCAAAGAGAGTATAATCCAAGATGACCAAAGAATCTGGCTTTTCGTTGATTTTCGAAAGTAAATCAACTTTGCCCTGCACTTCGGTAATATCCGAAATACCAAACTGACGTTCAAGAATAAATCTCCAACCCAGCTTTGATATATCCTGATTATCAGCAATTATTATATTTCTCATAGCTTCGACAAAATTTGTTTTGCGGTGCAAAGTTACGTAAAACATTGCAAACACAAAAAAAGACGGCTTATTGCCGTCTTTTTAATAAATATCATATGTATTTAATTATATCAGACTTTAATATTCCCAAATGTCTTGTTCAACATTCATCAAATCTGTTTCAATACGTTTTTGCTCTTTCAATATCTTGTCCGGATTTACAACATACTCCAACAACATTCGGTTGAACATATTGCTATCGCCCAACAAATATGTAGAATACAATTTTTGAGAAAAGAACTCATCGTAAGTCAAACGTTGCGTTTCGTTACCGTTAGGAATTACATATTGTTTTGCTAAATAAGGGCGAAGCTCGTCGAAAGCAAACCAGCAAAGCACCGAACCGCGGAAATAAGCCATCGATTCTTTCGCTTCTACATTATCTGGTTGTAAAGCATACAAAGGTGCAATAGCCATTATTTTTGAGTACATACGAGAAGTATGTTTGTCAAAGAAAATTATCTCTTGCACTAAAAACTTCAGCTGATTTTTCACATAGTTTCTGTACTGCGTATTCTCAATTGTTATCTGCTGAGTTACTCCATTCACCTGCAATAAGTTATAGTCAGCATTATCATTATATGCAAATGTTTTGGATAATTCGCTTCCTGTCAACCTTAACGAATCTGCAAAAGAAGGTTTAATTTCGCGGGTATTCTTTTTATATACAGCCACGCCATCAGCTATTGCTTCCAACATTACTCTGAAAAGACTTTTATACTCATCATTCGGACGAACAGGAAAGTATAATTGATAGTTCTGTTTTTCGCGCATATCTATCACACGGTATACAACATGTGACCAAACTATATCGTCTGCCCTATGATTTACAACCGCGATAGTGTCTGCCATGGCATCCAACTCGGTTGTTTGTAATCTAATCATACCTTTGCTATCGAAAAAAGGAACTTGCTTTGCCTGGGCAGAAAGTAAAGTTGGCATTACAGTCATAAAAATGACCAAGCCTGCAATCCAATATTTTTTCATATTATAATCGATTAAATATTCCTTTATACTTTATTATATCTGAATTTGAATAGGACTCAAACTTCTTGTTTTCCCATCAGGTCCTACAGCTTTTATATTCTTTATAATGAGATAATCACCACCTTCCAGATTATTAATATAAGACTTCATTTTGCTGCTAAATTTCGATCCTCTCGTATCGTCCATACCATTTGGCGATACCATAGTAAACGAGGTAACAGTAAAATTAGCCTTTATAAGCTCGTCTTGTCCATAACTTGCAATAATCGACACGCTTTCTGAAAGTAACGTTCTCTTGGTCAGGTTTTCATCCTGAGTTTGGCGAACAACCCCACCACCATCAGTATATTGCAGGAACGACTTAGGATCGGGAATATATTTCACACGGTATACACCGCCTCCCATTCTTTGCTCTTTTCCTTGAATCGTGGCAAAAACATTTATTGCAATTTCACCATCCTGTGTTGGACGAATAATAAATCTTCCACCAGCAGCTTTTTGTATCGTTCCACCAGAAACGCGTACATTCACATTCTCGGTAGGTATA
>JBBIID010000232.1:2816-5478 GCA_037446675.1 Paludibacter sp. | reverse complement strand
TGATCACGACCTCATTTTTGTTTTAAAATTATGATTATCAAATAATTATTTTAAAAGTCTGATCTTTTGTCTTCAACAGATAAATTGTGTTTTTGCTAACCGGAATGGTTATCAATTCTCCATTCGACTTTACGGAAGTTAACCGCTGTCCATTTACGTCAAATAAATCTACAACCTTATTCTCGTCCAATCCTTCCACTAAAATCTGAGAATCATTCGTGCTCACTTTTACTCTTGAATTTACAACAGACTGAACCGGAGTTGTCAAGCTACCCGAAAAAGTAATCACTAATTCAGAATTAGATGTAAGCACTGGTAAAGTGTACACTTTATTCACAATCTGATCCGTAACATCATTTCCATTAAAAAGTACACTGTTTATCAACCAACCATTAGCCGGGCTAAAGCTGTAAGAAGGCGTTGATCCGTATTCACAAATCTGAGTAATTGAGCCATTTTCTGCCGATTTAATTACCAATTCAATAACTATTTTTTTGAACGTGACACTTAATGTTGCGTTTGAATTTACAGGTGCTGTGGTGTACATATTATTCACGAGCTGGCCTTTCACATCCTGATTATTATAAAAAACAGAAGCTATTTGGTATCCTGCTCTCGGAGTTATTTTAAAAGTATGAGTAACATCAGCTGCAACCATCAGCGCCGTTCCATTAGTCAACGGAACATTATTAGAACTAACCAACCCGTTTGAACCTATTTGCAATATTATACTGAACGAATTTGGATCAACGATTTCAGAAATGTTTGTAAATTGATTCCAATAGGTGTTGGCTTGAAACAACGAAATTAAACCACTATTTATCTTTAAGTTACAAGTTGATTTATTTACACCAGAAAAGGTAGATGACGTAATTGATGGAGGCAATGAGCTCGATACAGATAAATCTTGGAGCAAAGTACAATTGAGAAAAGCATTATCACCAATTGATGTAAGCCCGGAACCTAAATATAACGTCGTTAACTTCGTACAAGAATAAAATGCCTGAGTTCCAATTGAAACAACTGAATTAGGAATGGATAATTCGGTAATCTTGCTACAATCAAAAAAAGCTGAATTACCGATAGCAGTAACCGAGCTACCAATAGCAGCATAAGCCATTGACGAACATTTATAAAAAGCATTGCTACTTATTGTTGCTACTGAATTAGGAATATTAATTCCTGTCAATCCACTACAATTATTAAATGCCCTAACTCCTATCGCATTCAATGTATTAGGAAGAAAAACTGTTTTTAGTGAAGTTTTACCAGCAATTGTACTAAATGAGTTTTGAGGTAATTCATCGGCTGGATAAGATACCGATGTTGTCTGAT
This sequence comes from Paludibacter sp., assembly GCA_037446675.1. Taxonomy (GTDB): domain Bacteria; phylum Bacteroidota; class Bacteroidia; order Bacteroidales; family Paludibacteraceae; genus Paludibacter. Next base: position 4,143 of record JBBIID010000232.1, on the reverse strand, counting down.
CGGAAGTGCCACCTACACCAACATAAGCCACAATACTCGCTGCACTCAAATCCAAATACGCAAGATTTGAAAGCTCGTCCCTCATGCACTTAAAATCACGTGCATCAACCGATCCTGAAATAGTAAGATCCGTAATAGTTGCTTTTTCAGACGAATTTAATAAGGAATTTAAACTTCCTGCAGTTGCAACATTTACTGATTTTGATATTTGGCCAAAAGTTGCAGTCGAAAAAACAGCTAAAAGAATAGAGATGATAATCTTTTTCATATTGCTTTTTATTTAAATTAACAATATTTAGGTTTAAAAAGAGCTATACTTAAATGAATAATAAAAAAAACTTGCACAACAAACAAGACACAACATACTCATTGATAAATATTTAACAACACGCCATCAACCGAAAATTAATTTTCAAAACTACAAATTCCATTTTATATAAGCAATACAAAAATAAAATTAATGTAAATTTTTAATATTTAGAATAAAAAAGGCCTTCGAAAAAAAATTCCGAAGACCTTTAAAAAAGTTGAATGAAATATTTTTATTTCAACATAATTTTTGCAGTTTGCTTGCCAACACGAACAATATATAATCCTTTTGAGAAATTAGACATATCAGCTGTGCCGTTTACTAATTCTAACGTTTGAACTTTTGCTCCCAAAGCACTATAAATATCAACAGTTTTAGCAGTTGTATTCGTTACAGTAAGGTTCTTTCCTACCATATATGCATTGAAAGAGTTTGCAGAAGGATTAGAAGTTCCAGTAGTTGTAAATAAGCTTGCCCACGATGTTGCAACACGTATACCATCTAATTTTAAATTAAGTGCAGTTGAAGGACTTGGTTGGCGTAAGCCAATTGCGCCTATATTTGCAGGCATAGCATTCGTACCTTGGCTATCATTAACCCAACCTGTAGTTGGTTCAATATTCATTGCTGGATTGATCACAATTGAACTAACTTTTCCAACGTTATCATGTTTTAGAACAATTAGATATGTAGTATTCAAGTCATAATTGAATTCAGAATAAGTTGGAACAATGGTACCACCAGAATTTAATTGTATTCCAAAAGCAATTTTATTACTTGCATCAGATTCTTTTTTTGCAAATACTCTTCCTACAAAACCAGAACCAATCGTTTCAGCACCAAAATGTATAAAATAATCACCATTAGTAGATGTTGCAACCACATTTACAAGAAAAGACACATAAACATTACCTGTTGTTTGCGGAGTAAAAGTATGGTTTACATCTTGTCCATTTAACAAAGTAACTTCATTTCCTACACCTGAACCGGGATAATTAGGGTAAGTCATTGTTGAAG
>JBBIID010000232.1:0-2798 GCA_037446675.1 Paludibacter sp. | reverse complement strand
TTTGGTGTTGCAGCAGTACCTGTATTTAACCAACCATTAGGAATTAATTCACTTCCAACTGTATACTCAAAATTTTCAGTTAATAAAAGTTGTGCTTGCGCAACCAAGACACAAGCAATCAAAGAAAGTAATAAAGTAATTTTCTTCATATTCAATTTGTTTAAATTATTAATTTAATTATTATCGCTTACAAAGATACTGTATAAATATTTCAAAAACAATACATTTTTAGTTCTGTTTTATGATTTTATTTACAAATTTCAAGCTTTAAAACCAAATGATCCACTTTTTTTCTGTGAAATCTTTAATTAGAAAATCAAAATTGGCAAAAAACAAGTCTTTTTATATCTCCACAAGCTCATATCACGGGAGCAGATTAACTATTTTTCCCGTAAAATAATACTATCTTTGCAATCATTTTAAATTTACAATCTATGGCGGTAGCGTTGAAACCAGAATATATTTTTGAAACAAGTTGGGAAGTTTGCAATATGGTGGGTGGAATTTACACCGTATTATCGACAAGAGCAGCTACATTACAAAAAAAACATAAAGACAAACTAATATTTATTGGCCCCGACGTATGGGGCGAGAAAACAAATCCTTACTTCGAGGAAAATTCCGATCTGTTTTCGGATTGGAAATTATTTACAGAATTCAATTACGATCTGAAAATAAGAATTGGTCGTTGGACTATTCCCGGCAAACCGATTGCCGTATTAGTGGACTTTACTCCATTAATGGCATTGAAAAACCAGATTTATGGAGAGATTTGGGAACAAGTGGGCGTAAGTTCGATGGAAGCTTACGGCGATTATGATGAATCATCAATGTTTGGTTATGCTACTGGAATTATAATCGAGAGTTTTTATCGCTTTTTCAAGCTAAATGCAGAAGAAAATGTTGTTGCCCACTTCAATGAATGGATGACTACTTTTGGAGCTTTTTATATACAAAAAAACGTTCCTGAAATAGCAACATTATTCACTACTCATGCCACTTCAATAGGACGATCAATTGCCGGCAACCACAAGCCGTTGTACGATTATTTGAATGAATACAACGGAGATCAGATGGCCAGAGAGCTTAACATGGTATCGAAGCATTCGACCGAGAAAATTGCTGCTCATACAGTGGATTGTTTTACTACCGTGAGCGACATTACAGCTTGCGAATGTGCTCAATTGCTCGAGAAAATACCACACGTAGTAACTCCTAATGGTTTTGAAGATGATTTTGTTCCTAAAAACAAAAAATTTGATTCTACGCGAAAGCAAGCAAGAGTTACGTTGCGCAAAGTTGCTGAAACGCTTCTGGGATATGAATTGACTGAAAACGCGTTATTCGTAAGCACTGCTGGAAGATACGAGTATAAAAATAAAGGTATCGATACCTTATTAGAATCTCTAAAACGTCTGACCGAAACTCCAAATCTAAATAAAGAAGTTGTGGCATTTATAATGGTGCCTGCATATATAAAAGGATTTCGAGAAGATTTAGCATCAGCACTGAATAAACAATCAGAAAAACTGGACTCTTGGAATTGTTTTACCACACATGAGCTACATGATTATTATAACGACAATGTAATGTCTGCCATCCATTGGTTTCATCTAAAAAACCAACAATCAGATCCTGTAAAAGTTATTTTTGTTCCTTCATATTTAAATGGTTCTGATGGTATATTCAATAAATCGTACTACGATTTGCTGATTGGAATGGATCTTACTATTTTCCCCTCGTATTACGAGCCTTGGGGCTACACTCCTCTCGAAAGCGTTGCCTTTAGCGTTCCAACGATTACTACCGACCTCTCGGGATTCGGCTTATGGGTTTCGCCAAAGCCACAAGATATTGAAACCGGAGTAGGCGTTATTCATCGTTCGGATTATAATTCGTACATAGTGGCGACACAAATTGCAGAAATGATCAGCAAATTTGCAACTTACGATGACGACAAAGTTAAAAGTGTACGTTCAGAAGCATCTGCAATTGCAGAAAAAGCATTGTGGAAACACTTTATTCATTACTATGAAAAAGCCTATGACATAGCATTAAGCAATAAAAATAAGAGAATGGAAAAACAAAAGCAATGCTGATTACATTGTAAAAGCTAGATAGATCTGAAAGCTAATTTTACAGAATTCATTAGTTCTTTATTGTTTTTTAATTATTTTTGTGCAGAAATGTGTTAGATTTATTAGTTAAGAGTATTAGTTTTTTAATATAAAAAAGATTTTAGGCTTATGAAAATCAAGGTTAACAACGTAAATGAAAGGAACTTGAAGGAAATTAACGTCAAGTCGAATTTGCCTGACAGTTTGAGCAAGTTGGAAGAAATTGCCCAAAATATATGGTGGTCGTGGAATAGCGACGCAAAAAATCTTTTCCGCCAAATAGACAAAGCCGCGTGGGTAGAAGCTTCTTCGAACCCAGTATTGTTGCTCAACATTCTCAATTACGAGAAATTGGTTGCAATGGGCAACGACACCAATTTTATAAAAAAGGTGGATGCAGTATACGAAGATTTTAAAGCATATATAAATGTACCCAAAAACCCTAAAACGCCTTCTATTGCTTATTTTAGCATGGAATACGGACTCAATGAAGTTCTGAAAATTTATTCCGGTGGTTTGGGTGTTTTAGCCGGTGATTATTTAAAAGAAGCAAGCGACAGTTGTGTGGATATGACAGCTATCGGTTTCCTATATCGATACGGATACTTCACGCAATCGCTTTCCGTTGACGGACAGCAAGTTGCAGTATATGAAGCACAAAACTTCAATAATCTACCAATC
>JBBIID010000231.1:234-5492 GCA_037446675.1 Paludibacter sp. | reverse complement strand
AAAGATGCAAACGGAAAACCTGCTTTGCGCATGGCTTTGCAAACCCGCGAACAGCATATCAAACGCGAAAAAGCAACTTCCAATATCTGTACTGCTCAGGCATTGTTAGCTTCAATGGCCGGGATGTATACAGTTTATCACGGCGCAGAAGGTGTGAAAAATATCTCGAAACGAATTCATGCGATTGCTACATATATCAATGAAATTTTGCCGGTTTATGGTTTTTCTCAAACCAATGAAAATTTCTTTGACACATTAAAAGTGGTATTGCCGGAAGATGTTACTATCGATGAATTTAAAGCTATTGCATTGGAATCTGAAGTTAATTTCCGCTATTTCGAAACCGGAGAAATTGGGATTAGTTTCGATGAAACGACTGATGTGGATGATGTAAATACAATTATAGAGATATTGGCAGCTGCGGTTGATAATGCTCCGGTTTATGCTGCGGAAGAGGATTTTGATGATTTACAATCGTTTGATGAAAGTTTGGAGCGTACTTCTTCCTACTTAACTCATCCGGTATTTAATACCTATCACAGCGAAACGGAGATGATGCGCTATATCAAGAAGTTGGAGCGCAGAGATATTTCGTTGACGCATTCGATGATTTCGCTAGGTTCTTGTACTATGAAGCTGAATGCAGCATCGGAAATGTTGCCAATGAGTCGCCCGGAATTAGGTGGAATTCACCCGCTGGCACCTGCTGATCAAACCGAAGGTTATAATGAAATGATTTCCGAACTGGAAAAATATCTGTGTGCTATTACCGGTTTCGACGGTTGTAGTTTACAGCCTAATTCGGGAGCGGCAGGCGAATATGCAGGTTTGATGGCGATTCGTGGCTATTTTATTTCAAAAGGAGAATCTCAACGTAATACATTGCTTATTCCGGCTTCGGCGCACGGTACAAATCCTGCTTCGGCGCATCAAGCCGGATTCGAAATTGTAGTGGTGAAATGTGACGACGGTGGTAATACCGATTGGAACGACTGGAAAGAAAAGGCCGGGGCTAATAAAGAAAAATTGGCGGGCTGTATGATCACTTATCCATCAACTCACGGAATTTTTGAAGAACATATTAAAGATATGTGCGATGCCATTCACGAGAATGGTGGACTGGTGTATATGGACGGTGCTAATATGAATGCTCAGGTTGGTTTGACAAATCCTGGAACGATTGGCGCTGATGTTTGCCACTTGAACTTGCACAAAACGTTTGCTATTCCTCATGGTGGTGGCGGACCAGGCGTTGGACCAATTTGCGTTATAGAAAAGCTGATTCCGTTTTTACCAAGTAAATCGATGGGCGAAAATACAGTTTCGGCAGCACCTTACGGCAGTGCGAGTGTTACGGCAATTACTTACGGATATATCCGAATGATGGGCGAAGAAGGATTGACGAACGCAACGAAAATAGCCATATTAAATGCTAATTATTTAGCTGAGAGATTGAAAGATACATTTGGAGTTCTTTACAGAGGCGAAAAAGGACGCGTTGGTCATGAATTGATTTTGGAAGCGCGTAACTTTAAAGCAACTTCCGGAATTACAGAAACAGATATTGCAAAAAGATTGATTGATTACGGTTTTCATGCTCCAACATTATCATTTCCTGTGCATGGAACGCTGATGATAGAACCTACCGAAAGCGAGTCATTGGCAGAACTTGATCGGTTTGCAAATGCGATGCTGCAAATTTTCGACGAAATAAAAGAGGTGGAAAATGGCGCGTCTGATAAAGTAGATAATGTATTGGTAAATGCTCCGCATCCTGAATACTCAATTGTTTCAGAAGACTGGAATCATTCGTATTCCAGAGCAAAAGCTGCATACCCGACTGATTGGGTCGCAGAAAATAAATTTTGGGTGAATGTGGCTCGTGTTGATAATGGATATGGAGACCGAAATTTGGTTTGTACCTGTCAGGCTGTGTTAGCGGAATAAAATTGAAAATTTTAAAATAAAAGCAAGAGCTTAATTTCATGTCGAAATTAAGCTCTTGCTTTTAATATCGGCAATTTAGATAATTCTTTTTCTTTGTCCAAATTGGGAATAGTATTAGCTTCTGAAGCCTTATGGTAGGCTTTTCGTATCTAAATGATAGCCAGTGGGCAGAGATTTTCCGTGGTTGCGAAATCGGATTATTGGTATGATAAAATTATCTTTTGTCATCTCAACTTCTTTTTGTATCTTTGCGCGCTATTTATTTTAAAGTCAACATAATGTCTAACCTACTAATTTATTAGTAATTAAAAAACAAAATTTCAGAAATGGAAGAAAACAAAATCAATGCGGAAGAAGTTAATTCAGCCGAAGAAGAAACAGTAAACCAAGAAACACAACCAGTAGTTGAAGCTCCAGTAGTAGAAGAAGCTCCTGTTGCAGAAGTAATCGAAGAAGCTCCAGCCAAAAAAGAAAAAGCTCCAAAGCCAGTACCAAGTGGTGAATTCGACTGGGATGCTTATGAAAAAGGAAGCACTATCTCTACTGATGAGAAAGTGAACTTAGAAAAAATTTACGACAACACTCTTAACGCTATCAAAGACAAAGAGGTTGTTGAAGGAACTGTTATTTTAATCAACAAACGCGAAGTCGTTGTTAACGTTGGTTACAAATCGGATGGTATTGTTCCAATGAGCGAATTTCGCTACAATCCTGAACTTAAAGTAGGTGATAAAGTAGAAGTTTACATCGAAAGCCAGGAAGACAAAAAAGGACAATTAATCCTTTCTCACAAACAAGCTCGTGCAACTCGCTCTTGGGATCGTGTTAACGCTGCTCTTGAATCACAAGAAATTGCTAAAGGTTTCGTAAAATGCCGCACCAAAGGTGGTATGATCGTAGACGTATTCGGTATCGAAGCATTCTTGCCAGGTTCACAAATCGACGTGAAACCAATCCGCGACTACGATGTATTTGTAAATAAAACAATGGAATTCAAGGTGATCAAAATCAACCACGAGTTCAAAAACGTTGTTGTATCTCACAAAGCGCTTATCGAAGCTGAACTTGAATTACAGAAAAAAGAAATTATCGGTAAACTTCAAAAAGGTCAGGTTCTTGAAGGAACAGTTAAAAATATCACTTCTTACGGTGTGTTCATCGACCTTGGCGGCGTAGACGGATTAATCCATATCACCGACCTTTCATGGGGACGTGTTTCTCACCCAGAAGAAATCCTTACATTGGATCAAAAACTAAACGTTGTTATTCTTGACTTTGATGATGAGAAAAAACGTATCGCTTTAGGTTTGAAACAACTTTCTGCTCACCCATGGGATGCTCTTGATGCTAACCTTAAAGTTGGTGACAAAGTAACCGGTAAAGTTGTAGTTATGGCCGATTACGGTGCATTTGTTGAAATCGCTCCGGGCGTTGAAGGTTTGATCCACGTTTCAGAAATGAGCTGGTCACAACACTTGCGTTCTGCTCAGGACTTCCTGAAAGTAGGCGACGAAGTAGAAACTGTAATTTTGACTCTTGATCGCGAAGAACGCAAAATGTCTTTGGGTATCAAACAATTGAAATCAGATCCATGGGAAGCTATTGAAGAACGTTACGCTGTAGGTAGCAAACACGTTGCTAAAGTTCGTAACTTCACTAACTTCGGTGTATTTGTTGAAATCGAAGAAGGAGTTGATGGCTTGATCCACATTTCTGATTTGTCATGGACTAAGAAAGTAAAACACCCATCTGAATTTACTCAAATTGGTGCTGATATTGATGTTCAGGTATTGGAAATTGACAAAGCAAACCGTCGTTTGAGCTTAGGCCACAAACAATTGGAAGAAAACCCATGGGATGTTTTGGAAACAATGTTTACAGTAGATAGCGTACACGAAGGTGTTATTATCGAAATGTTGGACAAAGGTGCTGTAGTTTCTCTTCCTTACGGTGTTGAAGGATTTGCAACTCCAAAACACTTGATCAAAGAAGATGGCGCTCAGGCTCAGGTTGACGAAAAACTTCAGTTCAAAGTAATTGAGTTCAACAAAGATGCAAAACGTATCATTCTTTCTCACAGCCGCATTCACGAAGATGCAAAACGTGCTGAAAAAGCTGAAGTTGCTGCAACTGCCGGTGAAGAAGCTCCTGCAAAGAAAGCTCCAAAACGTGCTAAGAAAGAAGAAGCTCCAGTTTTATCAACTCCTTCTGTTGAAAAAACAACATTGGGTGACATTCAATCATTATCCGATTTGAAAGATAAAATGGAACTTGCTGCCGAAAAAGCTGCTAAAAAAGAGAAAAAAGCAAAAGCTGCTGAAAGCGAAACAGAAGAAAATGCATAATTGACTCTTTAATATAAATGAAAATGGCTGTTTGAATTTCAAACAGCCATTTTTTATTTTTGTAAAACAAAGATTTTTCTCATTCAATTTCAGCGAGTCTATTTGAAGCAATTTTGCAAAACTCCTCACTGATTTCGAACCCGATAAAATTGCGGTTAAGCATTTTAGCTGCCACAGCCGTACTTCCAGATCCCATAAACGGATCCAGCACTAAATCGCCTTCATTACTACTTATTTCGATAAATGGCGTACAAACCTTCAACGGCTTTTGTGTTTTATGATTCGTGCGTTCTTTTCCCATGCAAATAGGAGCCTGAATGAAATTGTGCATTTCGTTTACCGGCTTGTGATTCCATGTCTTTGGAGTTCCTTTTGAAAAATGAACCAGCATTTCCATGCTGTTTGCATACATTTTGCGGGTATAAATGGCCGGAAAAGGATTCGTTTTGTGCCAATGAATTACTTTTCGAAATTGGAAACCTATCCGCTCCACCATTCTGTTCAGATACGAGACAAAATCGTCGCCACACCATAAGTAACCAGCGCCTCCCGGTTTGCAAACACGGAAGCATTCGGTCAGCACTTCTTCGAGAAACTGAAGATATTCTTCTTCCGACGAAAAACCGTCGAATTCGAATTCTGTGACCACATCTTTGTGGTTCTTCAGGCTTTTTACGTTTTTGGCGCGGTACTGGTAGTAAGGTGGATCGGTAAAAATTAAATCAACGCTGGAATCGGGCAACTTTTTAAGTCCCTCAAGACAGGATTGTTGATGAATTTTGTTGATTTCCATTAGATTGTTTATAGAGTTCATAAAGTTTGTAGAGTTCATAAAGTTTGTAAAGTGGGAAAGAAATAGATTCAAGTCACTTTATAAACTTTCCACTTTCTAACTTTATAAACTGTTATTTATTTCTTAATCTTTTTATTGCATTTATTTTCTCTTTATCATTTAACTTTGCCATT
>JBBIID010000231.1:0-224 GCA_037446675.1 Paludibacter sp. | reverse complement strand
AAATATTTGTCAAGCAGATTTTTAGCTGCAATGAATGAACTTAATTCGTTGGATAAAACTTTATTTTCGTTTTCGATTAGTAGCGATTTTATTTCAGGATTTTGATAGAAATTGGCTTTCAACTGGTCGTTGATGGTTTCGTACATCCAGTATTTCGATTGCGCATTGCGTTTGAAATCGAAATACTTGTTCGCTTTCACAAAATCCACATATCTTTCCACCAT
>JBBIID010000230.1:0-5497 GCA_037446675.1 Paludibacter sp. | reverse complement strand
TCAGAACTTGTTAGTTAAACGTGTGGATTATTCGGCTCGTTCGGTAATCGTCGTTGGTCCTGAATTAAAAATGCACGAATGCGGACTTCCAAAAGATATGGCCGCAGAACTTTATAAACCGTTTGTTATCCGCAAACTTATTGAACGCGGAATTGTAAAAACGGTAAAATCGGCGAAGAAAATCGTTGATCGCAAAGACCCGGTGATCTGGGATATTTTAGAGTACGTGATGAAAGGACATCCCGTATTACTAAACCGCGCTCCAACTCTTCACCGTCTTGGTATTCAGGCTTTCCAGCCAAAAATGATTGAAGGAAAAGCTATTCAGCTACACCCACTATCATGTACTGCGTTCAACGCCGACTTCGATGGTGACCAGATGGCGGTTCACTTGCCATTAGGTAACGAAGCTGTTCTTGAAGCTCAAATGTTGATGCTTGCATCTCACAATATCTTGAACCCTGCCAATGGAGCTCCTATTACCGTTCCTTCTCAGGACATGGTGCTTGGTTTGTATTATATTACAAAACCACGTACAGGCGCTTTAGGTGAAGGACTTATTTTCTATTCTCCTGAAGAAGCGGAAATTGCTTACAATGAGAAGAAAGTGGCTCTCCATGCCTGGATCAAAGTGAAAACGCTTGATTTGAACAAAGATGGCGAACCGGAATTGCAACTTATCGAGACAACTGTAGGACGTATTTTATTCAACAAATGTGTTCCAACAGAAGTAGGTTATATCAACGAACTGCTTTCTAAGAAATCTTTGCGTGATATTATCGGTAATGTAATTGAGATTTGTGGTGTTGCACGTACAGCTCAATTCCTCGATGATATTAAAGATCTTGGTTACTATATGGCATTCAAAGGTGGTTTGTCATTTAATCTTGGTGACGTAATTATTCCTGCTGAAAAAGAAACTCTTGTAAGCGAAGGTAATGCTGAAGTTGAAGAGATTTTGAATAACTATAACATGGGATTCATTACTTACAACGAACGTTACAATCAAATCATTGATACTTGGACACACGTGAACTCGAAGTTGTCGAACATTTTGATGAAGCAACTTTCTACCGACAACCAAGGATTTAACTCAGTATATATGATGTTGGATTCTGGTGCCCGTGGTTCTAAAGAACAGATTCGTCAGTTGTCTGGTATGCGTGGTTTGATGGCAAAACCTCAAAAATCAGGTGCCGAAGGTGGTCAGATTATTGAAAACCCGATTCTTTCGAACTTTAAAGAAGGACTTTCGGTGTTGGAGTACTTTATTTCAACCCACGGTGCCCGTAAAGGTTTGGCGGATACCGCGTTGAAAACAGCTGATGCTGGTTATTTGACCCGTCGTTTGGTTGACGTATCGCAAGATGTGATTATCAATGAAGACGACTGCGGAACATTGCGTGGTTTGATTGCAACAGAAATGAAAAATAATGAAGATGTTATTTCTTCTCTATATGAACGTATCTTAGGACGCGTTTCGGTGCACGATATCTACAATCCGCTAACAGGCGAATTGATCGTGTCTTCAGGAGAACAAATTACTGAACCATTAGCAAAACAAATACAGGATTCTCCAATCGAACGCGTTGAAATTCGTTCGGTATTGACTTGCGAATCGAAAAAAGGTGTTTGTGCAAAATGTTACGGACGTAACCTTGCTACCGGTAAAATGGTACATATGGGTGAAGCTGTTGGTGTTATTGCAGCTCAGTCAATCGGTGAGCCGGGTACACAGTTGACACTTCGTACGTTCCACGTCGGTGGTATCGCGTCGAACATTGCTGCCGAATCGAAAATTGTTTTGCGTTATGACGGTCGTCTTGAATTTGACGAACTTCGTACTGTAGAAGCAACAGATGAGAATAACAGTAATTATCAAGTAGTGGTAAGCCGTTTGGCCGAAATGCGTGTAATTGATACTAATACTGGTATTGCACTTACAACTCAAAATATTCCTTACGGTTCAAAATTATATGTTAAAGAAGGTGACCTTGCAACAAAAGGTCAACTAATTTGCGAATGGGATCCATTTAATGCTGTAATTATTTCGGAAACCGAAGGTAAGATCGAGTTTGAGGATGTTGTAGAAAATATGACGTTCAAAACTGAAACAGATGAGGCTACCGGACTTCGTGAAAAGATTATCATTGAATCGAAAGACCGTAATAAAGTTCCGAGTGCGCACATTGTTTCAAAAGATGGTTCAATTCTTCGTACATACAACTTGCCGGTGGGTGCTCACCTTGTTTTGGATAATGGTGATAAGATTAAAACAGGTCAAATGCTTGTTAAAATTCCACGTGCAGTTGGTAAAGCCGGTGATATTACCGGTGGTCTTCCACGTGTAACTGAGTTGTTTGAAGCTCGTAACCCATCAAATCCTGCAGTAGTTGCTGAAATTGATGGTGAAGTAACTTTCGGAAAAATCAAACGTGGTAACCGTGAGTTGAGCGTAACTTCGAAAACAGGAGAGATCAAGAAATATATGATTCCGCTTTCTAAACAAATTCTTGTGCAGGAAAACGATTTCGTACGTGCCGGTACTCCACTTTCGGACGGTGCTACTACCCCTTCTGATATTTTGTTGATTAAAGGACCTACTGCTGTTCAGGATTATATCGTGAATGAAGTGCAGGACGTTTATCGTCTGCAAGGTGTGAAGATCAATGATAAACACTTTGAGGTAATCGTTCGCCAGATGATGCGTAAAGTAGAAATCCTTGAACAGGGTGATACACGCTTCCTAGAAAAACAAATTGTTGACAAAAACGATTTCATGGAAGAAAACGATCGTATCTGGGGTAAAAAAGTAATTCTTGATGCTGGTGATTCAACAACTTTGAAACCGGGTCAGATTATCACTCCACGTAAACTTCGTGATGAAAATAGTATGCTGAAACGCCGCGATATGAAATTGGTTCAGACACGTGATGCAATAGCTGCTACTTCTAATCAGATTTTGCAGGGAATTACCCGCGCCGCATTACAAACAACCAGCTTCTTCTCGGCTGCTTCGTTCCAGGAAACTACGAAAGTATTGAACGATGCTGCAATCAACGGAAAAGTGGATCGTTTGGAAGGATTGAAAGAAAACGTTATTTGCGGACACTTGATTCCTGCCGGTACAGGACAACGTGAATTTGACAAAATAGTTGTTTACTCACGTGATGAGTACGACAAAAAAGTTGATGCACGTCGTAACGTACTAGATATTGAAGGTGGTGAAACCGAAGAAGAATAAATAATTGTTTATATAGGTTCAAAGACGGGTTGTCCAATAGGACAATCCGTCTTTTTTTTTGTATTAATTGTCTGTAAGGATTTTGAATGGTATAAATTTATTGTTAATTGAATAAATACTGTATAAGTATTTTGATAATGTTAAAACTTTTTCTTTTGGAGATAGGATTTAAAAAATATTTATATTTGTACTTCATTTCACGTTACTTCTATGTTAGGATATTTCAAATCCATTCTATTTATTATACTTGTTTTTTGTGTTTTTTCTTGCTCTTTAGTTCCAAATGAACTTAAGATTGCAGAAGAATTAATTGAAACACGTCCAGATTCCGCTTTAAGTATTCTACAAGACCTTTCGCCTGAGAAATATGCTTCGGACGAAAACCGGGCTTTATACGAGATGTTGCTAGTTTCCGCATTAGATAAAAATATGCTTCCACTGCAGCCCGACTCTCTTCTCGATTATTCAATTCAATACTATGAACTTCATCCTGTTAAGGATAATTTAGCAACTTGTTATTTTTATAAAGGCAGGATGCTTAAGTATGGATTTCATTATGAAGAGGCGATGCGTTTTTATCTGAAAGCGGCAGACATTATGAAAGAAAAAGAGAATGAATCTTTGTCTGCTAGAATTATGTTCGATATGGGAGATATATTTCTTTATCAGCACGAATTTCCAAACGCGAGGCAGAAATATCAATCTGCCTACAATCTGTTTATAAAAAATGATATGCAAACTTTTGCTTATAATACACTTGTAAACATAGGAAAGACTTATAGTCAAGCAAATGATTATAAAAGAGCGCAACCATTTTTTTATAAAGTAAGTAGAGAGGCTAAAGATTCATTAGTCAAAGGATTAGCATTGCAACATCTTGGAATTAATTTTTTCAATCTTCAGCAATATGATTCGGCTTATTCTTTTTTAAGTGAGTCTTTGCATTACCCTCGCGTGAAAAATAATCATGCGATACGTTGTTATTATATAGCTGATTTGATGCAGGATCTTAATGAAGTGGATTCGTCATATTATTATGCTAATAGGGCTATAAATAGTGATGCAGATATAAGAACCGAAAGAGAATGTTATAGAATATTGGTGAATGCTGCCAACGCTAAAGGAAATCTCTCTGATCTTAAAAAATACATGGCAAAATATCAGGATTGTTCAGACTCAATTCGCAAAATTGATGCTCAAACAAAAGGGAGTTATATCGAAACTGTATATAATAGCCAAAAACAAGTGGTGGAAGCTAATGCAAAAATGGGATATCTCATAGTGTTGATTTTACTTGTCGTATTGTTATCGGTCATTTTATATTATTTTATTCGAAAAAGGAATATGAATGAGAGGGAGCTTGCTGATAGAATACATAATCAGCAGAGAGTCGATATGCATAAAGATGTGTTATTTAACCATAGAGAAGTATTGCATGCTAAAATTGAAGAACGTAAACAATTGCAAACAATTGCAAACAATTGAACGTAAACAAGCTGGTATGAAAGAAAAATATCAATTAGATCGTAGAATATACGAAGAATTATTGCATATAAACGATACACAATACTTTTATGACGAGATGAACTCTATAATGAATAATCTTGTCAATAAAATAAAAGAACAATATCCAACAGTGACTTCGCGCGAAATTTATTGGTGCTGTTTCTTTTTACTTCAAATCCCCAATACCGATATATTTACGTTGCTTGATGTAAACGTAGAAAGCCTAAAAAAAATGAAGCAACGTTTACTGCCCAAATTTAATCTCTCTAAAGTTGTAGAACTCGAAGGCTTTCTAATATCATTACTTTCCGCTTGATAAATTATTCGAATTACTAGTTGCCTACTCATTACCTTTTTTGATATGTATTTTTAATATATATCTATATTAAAATTGTGTTCAGAAAGTCTTAAATAAGTATTCTTATTTTACTGTTTTAGGTTTTAGTTATTCCTAAAATTAAAAGTTAATTCCATTGTCTTCGTTTGTTAACAAATTCCTTCTGTCTAGAATTCGTTGTCCCCCTAAATTCATATTTATTGTTGTTATTCTGCTGGAAATCAGAGTTTATTTGCTGTCGTGTGTCCCTTTGTTTTTTAGGACTAAATTTGGATAAGCTGCAATAAGCATCTAATTTAGCAATACGATCGATCGAAAACTATTAACAATTATCAATTAACGATTAGGAGTGTCAATGAAATTGATTTAATAAACAGAAATGGCTCATGAACATCTTTGGTGATTAAGTG
>JBBIID010000229.1:3553-5505 GCA_037446675.1 Paludibacter sp. | reverse complement strand
TTTATGTTTTGCTAACTGCTGCCGAAACTATTTTGCTTTTTTTTAATGGAATGACTTTTTTCGATGCAGTTTGTCAATCGTTTGGAACAATTGCGACAGGAGGTTTCTCCACTAAACAATCGAGTATCGCTTACTGGAATTCTCCAGCCATTGAATACATTATTATCGTGTTCATGATTCTTTCGGGGGTAAACTTTACGTTATATTATTTTGCCATTAAAAATAAGTTCGATAAAATAAAACAAAACGAAGAGCTCCGATATTATTTAATAACACTTTTTGTTTTTTCGATTATAGTTGGCGTGTCACTCATCGATTTTTCCAAAGTTCAAACGTTTACAACCATTGAAAAAGCCTTCAGAGACTCATTATTTTCGGTAACCTCGCTTATGACTACCACCGGATTTGGCACAGTGGACTACATGGCATGGAAACCGTTTACATGGGTGATTTTACTTATCGTCATGCTTACCGGTGCATCTGCCGGCTCAACCAGTGGAGCTATAAAAATGGTACGCATCGTAATTGTTTTCAAATATTGCTACTACGAATTCAAGCGTATTATCCACCCAAATGCAGTTATTCCGGTCAGATTCAGTGGAAGTTTAGTGCGCGAAGACGTAATTACACGGGTACTTGCATTTGTTTTGCTATACCTTATTGTTGTTGCTTTCGGCATATTGGTGCTCAGCATGTCCGGTATGGGATTTTTGGAATCTGTCGGAGGTATGGTGACTTGTTTGGGCGGTGTAGGTCCAGGACTTGGATTGGTTGGTCCTGCCGGAAACTTTTCTTACATCCCTGAGTTTAGTAAGTGGTTTTTATCTTTCGTAATGCTTATCGGAAGGCTAGAATTATTCACAGTCTTGTTGCTTTTCACACCAACATTCTGGAAAAAATAATCATTCTTATTTTGAACAAATATCTCAAAAGATCGTTAAAACATTCGATATTTGTTACAGTAGAATTTACCTAAAACTTACGAATATGGAATTTAAAATTACTTCATACGAATTTGGAGAACGACCGGAAGTGGCAAAACCCGATATAGAGTTTTACAATCAAATGGGTGAAGAAGGAATTCGGAAAATGGTGTCGCGACATTACGATTTGCTTCGCGAGAGTTCGATTAAGGATATGTTTCCAAAAGAAGACGACCTTTTCGAAATTGCAAAACGAAATTCTTCCGATTTTTTCATTCAAATTTGTGGTGGTCCCGATTATTTTAATCAAAATCGGGGAAAACCAATGATGTCGAACCGACATTCCGCATTTTCTATTACTCCTGAAGGAAGAATTGTTTGGCTAAGTTGCTACAAGCAAGCTTTGGCTGAACTGAATATCCCTGACGAATTAAAACTTTCCTTTTGGAACTATATCGATCCATTTTCGAACTGGATTGTAAATACCCCAACACGCGTTTTCAAAATAGGAAAAAAATAGTTCATTTTTCCGAAAAAAAACAGATTAACGGGCTTGCTATTAATGGTAAGTCCGTTTCATTTTTATTAAACTTTTTAGAATTTTAATTCACAATTCGCCCTTTCTTTGTATATTTGCAACCGAATCCTATACTTTTAATTTTTAGATGATTGAACAAAAAAAGGCGGTGATTATCGGTGCCGGAGTCGGAGGAATCGCCACAGCTATTTTTCTTGCGCAAAATGGTTTTTCCGTTGAAGTTTACGAAAAAAATGCAAATCCCGGAGGACGCTGCGGACAAATGATCCAAGACGGACACCGTTTCGATTTAGGTGCCACCATTCTATTAATGCCGTCCATATATCGTGAAGTTTTTACGGCTTTAGGTTTGGATATGGACAAAGAGCTGGAAACAACATCGCTCGAACCTGTTTATAAACTTTTCTTTGGCGATGGTTCATCTTTCCCTTACACGCGAATAGAAGAACAGATGGAAACACAACTTGAATCCATCGAAAAAGGAAGCTATC
>JBBIID010000229.1:0-3543 GCA_037446675.1 Paludibacter sp. | reverse complement strand
ACAAAACTTATATAAAAGAAGGATACGATTTCTTTAAGCGTTCGATGAATGGTTTGTTGAACAGAAATTATTTTCATGTTTTTCAATTTATCAACCTGAAAAGTGTTCTCTTGCTAATAAAGCTGAAAACATGGATAAAGCATACCGACTACGTGAAAAAATACTTTACCGATCCACGCTTGCAAAAGGTTTTTACGTTTCAGAATATTTATGTCGGGCAAAATCCATATCGCCAGCCGGCTTTTTTTTCGATGCTGCCCAGTGCTGAGGTTTACGAAGGAGCATTGTTCCCGAAAGGCGGAATGCACCGCGTAGTTGAAAAGCTGTTCGAAACGGCAGATAGTTTGGGAGTAAAATTCAAATTTCAGAAAGCTGTCGAAGAAATTATTGTAACCAATAATAGAGCAGAAGGAATACGATTGGAAAACGGTAAAACAATTGCCACCGACCTTGTAATTGCAAATGCCGATGCGCCTTATATTTATTCGCAATTACTGCCTGAAAGTTCGTTCGCAAAACGATTAAGAAAGAAAGAATATTCCTGCTCGGCCATTGTTTTCCATTGGGGAATGGATAAAACGTACGATGAGCTCGCTCACCACAGCATTTTCCTGAACGAGCCGTATAAAGAAGGAATGGACAAGATTTTTGACGAAAAAACGCTCTCCGAAAATCCGAGTTTTTACATTCATGCACCTGTCAGAACCGATAAATCGGCTGCACCGGAAAATGAAGATTCTCTTTCGGTGATTATTCCCGTTGGGCACATTGATGATAATGCAGAACAAAACTGGCAGGAGATAAAACAAATGGCTCGTGTCGCAGTAATTCGTCGATTGAAAGAAGCCGGATTAACCGACATTGAAGAGCATATAAAATTTGAAATTTGTTTTATGCCTAAATCGTGGGAAGGTTATTGCAATGTTACACACGGATCGGTATTTGGTAGTCTGAGTCACACTATTTTTCAAATGGGCTATTTCCGTCCGCACAACCGCCACGGCAAATATAAAAATCTTTATTTTGCCGGAGGAAGCACTCACCCGGGCAATGGCGTTCCATTGGTTCTGCTATCGGCCAAGTTAACCAGTCAGCGAATTATAAAAGACATGAAAAAATAACTATGCAAACTTCAACACCAACCGACAAGACTATTTATTGGAATATTTTCAATTCAATCGATTTTGAAAAGATTGTTGACCATCCCAATATTTTGATTGCTGCACATTTTTGGGAAGAAGAAAAATATCAGGCTGCAAAAACCTGCTATAAGTTCATGCGCTTTATCGACGATTTGATTGACAACTACAAATCGGAACACACCTTTATTTCCTCCAAAGAAAAAAAAGGACTGGAAGAAGATGTAAAAGAGTGGATTAACTCCACGATACAAAAAAACAAAGATTTGGACAAAACGGCCGAAGTAATTGAAACGATTAGCAAATTTAAAATTCCTCTTTGGCCTCTCGAAGCGTTTTCTCACTCGATGATATACGACATCCACCACGATGGTTTCCCTACTCTACAGGCTTTTATCGATTATGCAGCCGGAGCTTCTGTAGCGCCGGCATCCATTTTTGTTCATCTGTGTGGATTGAAAAAAGTGAATGGAGAATATTTTGCACCTGCTTTCGATATCAAGGAAAGCTCCACTCCATGTGCCGTTTTCAGCTATCTGGTTCACATTATCCGCGATTTCGTAAAAGACCACACCCACAATCTCAATTATTTCCCCGACGACCTGATAAAAAAATATGATCTTGACAGGGAAAAATTGTTGTCGTTGGCAAATGGAAGCGATATTACGACAGGATTCAGAGAAATGATTCGAGAATTGTACATCGTAGCGGACGAATATCGGCTGAAAACGTATGCTGTTATGCAAAAAATAAAACCTCAACTGGAGCCTCGCGGACAACTGAGTCTCGAAATTATTTTTGCTCTTTACATGATGGTTTTTGAGCGGATTGATATCGAAAACGGAACCTTCACCACTGCGGAGCTAAATCCGACTCCCGACGAAATAAAAGAAAAAGTGCGTGAAGTAATAAGCTCGTTTTAAATCGTCTTTAAACTATCTCAAAAGAATTACAATTTATTTATCTCAACGATAGCTACTTTCATCTTTATCAGTTCAAATCACACCCTCCTTTCAACAAGAAATATTCATTTTGAAAAATCGGCGTTGTAGTAATTCAAACAAAACCTCTTACGGCTTGTAGCATTTCATTCATTAAATCATGTAGCTATAATTCCGAAATGTTATTTTTAATTAAAAAAAGAACATTTTTATTGTATTTCTTTGTGATTATTTCATTAATAATACATATTTTTCTACTCTTTTTCATTAAAAAATTAGGAAAAATAAGAGTTAAACGCACTGACTGTAAGTATTTTTTATTTTGAATTTCTTATTATTTTATATACAGCAAAATATAGTTAAGAATTTTTAATTTTAAATCTAAACATTATGTGTAAGCTTGAACTGAATCAAATTTATTTGCAATTGGAGCAAGAGATTAAGCATTGCTGCCACTCCGCTACTTCAGATTTCCGAAAGTTAATAAAAGAAGATGCGCAAAACATTATTTTGGATATCCAATCGGACATTGACAATTGGATAAACTTGCTCGACGAAAGAGAAATTGCCTGTTACGAACTCGAAAACCTTCTGCAATCAAAATGTGATGCCTATTGGCTTTCGGAGAAAGCAAACAAATATAATTGTTGCGAAGAGCGAGAAATTTCTCATAACGTTATTCCTCAAATCATCTCCAAGTCAGTTACAAATACATACCTCCGGGTTTTATTTCCCAGTAAAACCGTATCGCACAAGAAAAAAGCACCGGAATTCATCTGGTTCTGAGCCAGCCAACAAATCACATAAAACAAATTTTCACAACGATTAATTATATAGAATTCACAGCAATTTCGTTACAGTGCGACGATTAATACTAGAATTCTTTTTCAGCTTGCACAATTGGTGAACTATCGTTTTTTTACTTTGAAACCATCGGTTAATTAAATCGATCTTTTTTCGAAAATTTATCGTACAGAAACCTAACTATTCAACCATATGAAACAAACTGTTGCCATTATTACTGAAAATAATGTATTTACTAAACTGATTGAACCTTTGCTTACGAAGCAATATCATGATCTCGACATTATCACTTGCCAATCCGACGAGGACATAACTGAGATGCTGCTATCGGTATCGAATGTAAAACTGGTTTTATTGGATGGTAATTTAAAAAGCATGTCGTGCTTTAAAATTATTCAGGAACTAAATCGCAAAACTATCTTTGATTCCCGACTTTGGTTTTTCCCTGCTATTAAAAACAAAATGGATATTCACAGATCTCAGGCTATGGGAGTTAACCGAGTAATCACAAAGCCTTACAATCGACGTGAACTGAGCAATGACATTGAATCGTTGCTGACACTATCGTAGAAAACTTGCAAAACTAAAAAACTAAAAAGCCTGACAAATATGTCAGGCTTTTCGGCTTTGGAATACACACTTCAAATTTAAAACATATA
>JBBIID010000228.1:0-5523 GCA_037446675.1 Paludibacter sp. | reverse complement strand
CTTTATCTTACTAATTGTATCAATTTAAATAAAATGAAATTTTTAGTTTATCTTTTCGCTATATCCGCCTTTTTTGTTACTAGCTGCACCTCTGAACAGAGCAACAATGTAAGTAAATATGTCGATCCTTTTATTGGCACCGCCGGGCATGGTCATACGTTTCCTGGAGCTGCCTACCCATTCGGAATGGTGCAACTTAGTCCCGATACCGGGCTCGAGGGCTGGGATTGGTGTGCCGGTTATCATTACACCGACAGCACAATCATTGGATTCTCTCACACACATCTTTCAGGAACCGGACGTTCCGATTTGCTTGATGTGCTTGTTATCCCTACGGTTGGAGATAAAAAATTAAATGCTGGAACAAAAGAAAATCCAGATGCAGGTTATCGTTCGCGGTTTTCACATGATGAAGAATGGGCATCGCCCGGATATTACAAAGTAAAA
This sequence comes from Paludibacter sp., assembly GCA_037446675.1. GTDB lineage: Bacteria > Bacteroidota > Bacteroidia > Bacteroidales > Paludibacteraceae > Paludibacter. The sequence goes on along the minus strand of JBBIID010000228.1, from coordinate 5,076 downwards.
TTGAAGGATTATGATATAACGGCAGAACTCACAGTTAGTCAGAGATGCGGTTTTCATCAATACACTTTTCCGGAAAGTAATAAATCTCATATTGTACTGGATCTGTCGCATCATTATGCAACCGACTCAATAAAAGAACTTAGACTCACTATCGTTAACGACTCCACAGTGATTGGCATGCGGAAAACCAAAGGCTGGGGCGATCCCGGAGAATTATTCTGGAGCAATCAGCAATTGTTTTTTGCAATTCGCCTTTCAAAGCCCTTTCAATCAGTAGATGTGGCTTCGAACAATCAATTTGTAAACGAGAAAAAAGTAACCGGTAAAAACATAAAAGCGATATTCAATTATTCTACAAAAAAAGGTGAGAAAATTTTGATGAAAGTTGGTATATCTGCTGTTAGTGCCGAAAATGCGATGTTGAACCTTGATACTGAAATTCGCGACTGGAATTTCGATTCCACTTTAGCAAAAGTTCAAAGCAAATGGGAAAATGAGTTGTCTAAAATCAAAATTGAGGCTTCCGACAAAGAAAAAACAATTTTCTATACAGCTCTCTACCACTCTCTGTTGTCACCATATTTGTTCAACGATGTCAACAAAGAATACTACGGCTTCGATGGAAAAACGCATGTAACCAACGGTTTTGAAAACTACACTGTTATGTCACTTTGGGATACTTTCAGAGCAACAAATCCGCTGTTCACGTTGTTGGAACCTCAAAAAACAAACGATATTATTCAGTCTATGTTGGCTCAATACGATCAGTACGGATTACTGCCTGTATGGCCTTTGTGGTCCAGCGAAACAAATTGTATGATCGGTTACCATGCCGTGCCTGTAATTGTCGATGCCTATTTCAAAGGAATTAGAAATTTCGACATTGAGAAGGCTTATCAAGCGATGAAAACATCGGCTATGCAAAATAATTTTGGCATCGGCGAATTGAAAAAGTATGGATATATTCCTTACGACAAGTACAACAGATCGGTTTCTACGGCTTTGGAATATTGCTTTGACGATTGGTGTATTGCCCAAATGGCAAAAGATCTTGGAAAAATGGACGATTTTAAATATTTTTCCAACCGATCGCAACTTTATAAAAAATACTTCGATAAAAATCATAAATTGATGAATGGCGTTTCTTCTTCCGGAAAATTTCGCGAACCGTTTGATCCGTTCTATTCTTCGTACGGACAATGCGACTGGATCGAAGGAAATTCATGGCAATATTCATTTTTTGCCCCGCATGACATTGATGGGCTGATTGGATTATGGGGATCAAAAGAAAAATTTGCCAATGCGCTCGACACTTTCTTTTCCATCCACTCCAATCTATCCGGCGATTCGGTTCCTATCGACATTTCGGGGCTTATCGGTCAGTATGCGCATGGAAATGAGCCAAGTCATCACATTGCTTATCTGTACAATTATGTAGATCAGCCACATAAAGCTCAAGAGCGCTTGAATCAGATTATGACACAGTTTTATTCCGAGAAACCGGACGGTTTATGTGGAAATGAAGATTGCGGACAAATGTCGGCTTGGTATGTTTTTAGCGCATTAGGCTTTTACCCCGTGAATCCAGCCGATGGGAAATATGTATTCGGAAAGCCTATGATTGAAAAAGCAACTTTACATCTGAACGATAAAACCTTTACAGTAGTGGTTCATAATCTTTCGGACGAGAATATTCATATTCAATCCGTAAAATTGAATGGAGAAAAATACAAAAAATTTTATATTTCTCATGAGGATATAGTGAAAGGTGGAACGCTCGAATTTTTTATGGAAAAATGAGGCTAAAAAAACGATATTCCGGGAAAAGGAGCACATTCATTTTTCTGATTGCAAGCATTTTGTTCTCTACATCATCCATCTGCTCTCAAACCAACGGAATTTACACTTTGCAAAAAGGGGACTTGTCGATAAGTGTTTCGACAAAAGAAGGTGGTAAGGTTATCAGTTTCAAGAAAGCCGGAGAAGAAATGTTATTGCAGAAAGATATCCAGCCTAAGTATTACGGATCCACATTGTGGTTGTCGCCTCAGCGTAGGTTTTGGCCACCATCCGATATTCTGGATAATCAAACTTATCAGGCAAGTTTCTCGAAAGAGAAACTTCGTTTGAAGAGTCAGCAAGACAAAAAAATCGGTTTCAGAATCGCAAAGGAATTTGAAATTCTGAAAGATACATCGATTCTGATTCGATACACGATTGAGAATATTTCCGATCAAACTCAATATGTAGCTCCCTGGGATGTTACACGTGTAAATGGAGGATTGACCTGTTTCCTGGTAAAAAAAACAAACTTGACTGATTTATCATCCGACCTAAACCATGTACAGATAAAAAATGGCATGCTTTATTACCGATACGAAAAAGAGAATAACCAACGAGGACAAAAACTTTTTGCAATTACGAGTAAAGGCAAACTATATCATTACTACAAAAATTTAGTATTTATAAAACAATTCCCCCGAATCAACGAAAAAGATTTGCCTGAACGACAAGGAGAAGTTGAGATATTTTTGTCGCCAAACAGTTCATATATCGAACTCGAGAACCATGGAAAATATACCAAACTTCTCAAGGGGAAAAAGCTCACCTATACTCAACGTTGGTATTTGCTAAAGCGGAATCAAAAGTGTTTGAACAACAAAAAAGTCGTTCTTAACGTTCTTTAAACAAAATAATTGCATATATTTGTAGCACGAATTATTAAAATCATAACACAATGTCGGTAACACGTTTTGGCGTTTCGCTTGAACTAGATTTGTTGGATGCTTTGGACAATTATGTACAAGACAATAAATTCCCCAACAGATCGCAGGCTATCCGGCATCTCATTCAAAAGAATCTTGTCGAAAACAAATGGAAATGCAACAATCTAGTTGCCGGAGCTGTTGTTTTGACGTACAATTACAACAAAAACGATATTCAAACCAGACTGTCTGAAATGAAAAAAGAATACCTTTCCGAAATTCTATCGGCACAGTATTTCTACATTTCTCAAGAAAAAGGAATCGAGGTAATTGCCGTGAAAGGGCAAGCTTACAAACTCACCGAATTGTCAGAACAGCTCATTAGCATTAAAGGTATTGAACACGGAAAGTTGATTATGAGTAAAGTAGACTAATTTTTTTGAACATGAGTAACACGATTTTTAAATAAAGTAGCACTAATATATCAATTTAATACTAAAAAATGAACAAGAAACTTCAGGTAACCATCTTCGCACTACTGGCTTTTGCAACGGCAAGCTTTTCTCAATCCACACCAAACGATTCTGTTTTATTAAACGAACTCGTGGTAACCGGTTCGAAAACAGAAATTTCGAGAAAAATAATTCCGCTTTCAGTTTCGCAAATTTCCAAAAAAGAAATTGAGAACAGTGGACAAATGAATATCCTTACCGCGTTGAACCAATTTTCGCCGGGAATTTTTGTAACAGAAAGAAATATTCTGGGTTTTGGAGTATCAACAGGTGGTTCGGGTGGAGTTAGTATGCGTGGGATTGGCGGATCGCCTAATACCGAAATTTTGGTATTGATTGATGGACATCCTCAATATCAGGGGCTTTTTGGACATCCTTTAGCCGACGCTTATGTTTCGAGCGATGTGGAAAAAGTGGAGATTATTCACGGTCCGGCATCCATCCTTTACGGTTCGAATGCTATGGGTGGCGTTATCAACATTATTACTAAAAAACAAAGAACTGACGGTTGGAATGGAACTTTAGGAGCATCTTACGGTTCGTATAATACTCAAAAGTATTATGGAACCACTGGTTTCCGAAAAAATGGATTCAATGTTTTTGCCTCGGCCAACCATAGTTCTACCGATGGAATTCGTGCAAATACAGATTTTAAAATTACCAACGGATATTTAAAAGCCGGATACGATTTCAACGAAAAATACTCGATCACAGCCGATGCCGACATTGCCAAATACGATGGAAACGATAATGGAAAAATTACAAATCCTGTTCCATTCAATATTGATATACTAAGAGGAAAAGCAGCTTTATCTTTCGATAATAAAAACGGAGTTACCGAAGGGTCGCTGAAACTCTATCACAACTTCGGCGAGCACATTCTATCGGATGGATTTCAATCGACCGACTACAATAGTGGTTTTATGTTTTACCAATCGCTGAAATTATTCGAAGGTAATCTCATTACAATTGGCACCGACCTAAAAAACTACGGAGGGAAAGCCAATCGCGGTGTAAATAGTGATACATTACTTTCGGTTTTTGAAACTGGCGTATATGTGTTTGCTCGCCAACAATTGTTCGAAAAATGGACGATAACAGCAGGACTACGCTCGGAGTTTCATTCCAGCTATCAACCGGAATTGGTTCCTATGACGGGGTTGAACTTTAACGCCACCGAAAGCACAACCATAAAAGCTAATTTTTCGAAAGGATTCAGGAGCCCGACGGTGATGGAAATGTATCTTTATGCACCAAATCCGGCGCTTAAACCCGAAAAGATGTATAATTATGAGTTAGGGATTATGCAAAGCTTACTTAACCATAAGTTAAGTTTTGAGCTTAATGGTTTTTACATAAAAGCAAACAATCTGATTCAGGTAGTGGGTGGCGGCCCTGTTCCTATCCGAATGAACACTGACGAAATTGCCAACTATGGACTTGAGTTTGCTTCAAAATACCACATTGCAGAGAATATCCAGCTACACGCCAATTACAGCTATTTGCATACCAGCAAAAAGATTTTGGCCGCTCCTACTCATCAAATTAACGTAAGTGGAAATTATCGCTACAAAATATGGAGCGCTAATTTAGGCATTCAGCATATCGGCGGATTATATTCAAACATCACTCCGACGGAGAAAGAACAAAATTATACTTTGCTGAATCTACGACTAGCTGCACAGCCATTTAAACATTTAGAGCTTTTCGTTATGGGCGACAATCTTCTAAATGAAAAATACGAAATTAACGACGGTTACCCAATGCCGGGAATGAATTTTATGGGAGGATTGAATTTGAAATTCTAAGCGAATTGAAACTTACAATTTTGTAGTCATAAATAAAAATAGCCGATAGAA
>JBBIID010000227.1:1995-5542 GCA_037446675.1 Paludibacter sp. | reverse complement strand
AGTATAAAACCTGAATCCTGTAGTTTGACGTTTACACAAAATTTTGGATAGTCCCCAAACATGAGGTTTTTAAGTATTATTTCAATTCAGTCAAAACATCTTCCAGCGTCATTAAACTTTGCTGACCCGTCTTCATATTCTTCAACATTACTTTTCCTTCGTTCATCTCCGTATCCCCGACGATCGCAACATAAGGAATTTTCTTGTTGTCGGCATAGCTCATTTGCTTTTTCATTTTCGCAGACTCTGGATAAATTTCAGCGTTTATTCCGTTATTTCTCAACTCTTTCAACAAAGGCAAACAATACATCAATTCAGCCTCACCAAAACTTACGAAAAGGATTTGAGTTTGTTCGATAGAGGTTTCAGGATATAAATCAAGTTGATTCAGCACATCGTAAATTCTGTCCGCGCCAAACGAAATTCCGACACCGGAAACACCATCCATTCCAAAAACTCCGGTCAGATTATCGTAACGTCCACCGCCGGTAATACTTCCAATCTCAACATCCAGTGCTTTCACTTCGAAAATAGCTCCGGTATAATAATTCAACCCGCGAGCTAATGTCAAGTCAAGCTCAATATGAGTTGCAAGTGACATTGCTTTGCACAATCCGAAGATTGTTTCTAATTCAGAAACACCTTTCAAGCCGATTTCAGAAGCCGACAAAACAGTTTTTAGTTGAGTCAGTTTTTCCTCGTTCGTTCCGCTAAGTTTCAAAATTGGCTGTAGTTTGGCTATGGCTTCTTCCGAAATTCCTTTCGAAGCAATTTCTTCGTTCACTTTGTCCAATCCGATTTTGTCCATTTTATCAATGGCAACTGTAATATCAGTTATTTTCTCCGTTTCACCAATAATTTCGGCAATACCTGATAAAATCTTACGGTTATTGATCTTAATGACAACATTAATTTTCAATCGACGATACACTTCATCTACAATCTGAATCAATTCCAGCTCGTTCAACAACGAATCGCTACCCACCACATCCACATCGCATTGATAAAACTCGCGGTAACGACCTTTTTGAGGACGATCGGCACGCCAAACAGGTTGAATTTGATAGCGTTTGAATGGGAATGAAATCTTATCGCGGTTTTGCACCACAAAACGGGCAAAAGGCACGGTGAGGTCGTAACGCAATCCTTTTTCGGAAATTTTTGTGGTCAGCTTCGTGCTGTTTCGCCCAAGCAATTCATCATTTGTCAATCCGGAAAGATAATCGCCGGAATTCAGAATTTTGAATAAAAGTTTATCGCCTTCTTCGCCGTATTTGCCCATGAGCGTTGACAGGTTTTCCATGGCAGGAGTTTCAATCTGCTGGAAGCCATAAAGGCGAAAAACATCTTTTATTGTGTTGAATATATAATTGCGATTCGCCATTTCCTGCGGCGTAAAATCGCGTGTTCCTTTCGGGATGGAAGGTTTTTGTGCCATACGAATAAACTTACTCCTTTTGGCGGGAGACTAAATTATTTTATGAAAACTTTTGCGAAGGCATCTCAAGAGTAAGAAGAACACAAATGAAGCAAATAATCGCAAATTTCTGCAAATCATAATAAATTATATTTCTGTAAGATATAAAACAAACTTACAATTTTATTTGTGAAAACTTGCGTAATTTGCGTTCAAAAATCTCTTTTTGGACACCTTCTTTTTAGGTAAGAAAAAAGGCATCTCAAAACAGCTTTTGAAACGCCTTTTATTTTTTTTCCTGAGAATCGGAATTATTTTCTGATTCCCAACTCTTTGATAATTGCACGGTAACGTTCAATATCTTTCGCCTTCAAATAATCGAGACGACGACGACGTTTACCTACAAGCATAACCAAAGCGCGTTCTGTACTATAATCTTTTTTGTTTGACTTCAAGTGTTCAGTCAAATGATTAATACGGTAGGAAAATAATGCTATCTGGCTCTCAGAACGGCCAGTATCAGTTTTAGACTTTCCGTATTTTTCAAAGATTTCCTGCTTTTTTTCAGCTGTTAAATACATAGTTGATATTAAATAAATGTTTTAAAAATACAAACTTAGCAATGCACACATCACAGAACTACATGTTTGATTTTTGAGTTTGCAAAGATAAGTTTTTAATTTTGAATAACAAAAGTTTCCGTTCAGTTTTTTAAACGCCAGCCGAAACTATTTATCTTGCAGATTTTCAGCGGAAATTTTCCGACCTCTGAGGATCTCTCTTTTCCCGATTGGACCCGGCAATCTTTCTACCGTAAATCCGGCCGCTTTCATTGCTCTGCGAACTTCGCCTTTGGCACAATAGGTGGTGAGTATTGCTTCCTGTTCGCAACTTGCAAAAACTTTATCAAACTGGGCTTTCGTCCACATTTCGGGTTGTTTTTCGGGCGAAAATGCATCGAAGTAAACTACATCAAACTTCGACTCAAAATTATATTGAGTAAAATCTGTTTTTATTTTCTTAAATACAAAGTTCGGAGTTATCTGAATTTCAGTATTCCATTCCGAAGCGTGTAGTTTCTCAAACAAAGCTTGACTCTCTTTCGAAAGATTTTCAGGATAATTTAATTGAATGGCTTTTTCTACGTCAACCGGATATAATTCCAGCGTTGTATAATGAATTTTCACATTTTCTTTCTGCGATTCGAGTAAGGTAAGGAAAGCATTTAATCCGGTTCCAAAACCTATTTCCAACACTTTAATTTCTGCTTTTGAGCATTGCCTCAACCCCGCTTCTATAAAAATATGCATGGATTCCTGAATCGCTCCATGCGTTGAATGGTAGGTTTCAGCAATAGCCGGAACAAACAGCGTATGCGAACCATCCGACGTTATCTGAAGTTCAACATTACTATTTTCTAACGATTCTGACATACCTTTAATAGTTACAAGCTACGAGTTACAAGTAAATTATTCCCAAATTAAATGAATAAATATGGTGATAATTCTTTTGATTACTTATTTGATTACTCAACAAAAATAGCGGAAATAATCCGGCTACGAAACACAAAAAAGGATGTGAGTAATTCACATCCTTTTTTAGTTCTTATCAGTTTTCTTAAGCTCCGAAATCGTCGAACATCAACATTTCGCGAGGAACACCCAAATCCCAAAGCATTTTTTCTACCGCTTTAGCCATTGGGCCGGGACCACACATATAGTATTCGATATCTTCTGGAGCATCGTGTTTGCTCAGATATTCATCGTGAATTACCTGATGGATAAATCCAACATAACCAGTCCAGTTATCTTCTGGCTGTGGTTCACTAAGAGCAATATTGAATTTGAAGTTAGGGAATTCAGCTTCCAGTTTACGGAAATCTTCTTCGTAGAAAATTTCTTTCTTCGAACGGGCACCGTACCAATAAGTAATTTTACGATCAGAGATTTTCAGTGTATTCAACAAGTGAAGTACATGCGAACGCAACGGAGCCATACCGGCACCACCACCCACGTAAAGCATTTCGCGTTTTGAATTCAAGATAGGGAAGAATTCACCAAACGGACCAGATACCATTACTTTATCGCCCGGTTTCAGGTTGAAGATATAAGAAGATGAAATACCCGGCTT
>JBBIID010000227.1:0-1985 GCA_037446675.1 Paludibacter sp. | reverse complement strand
CACATCCATCCAGCCACCTTTAGCACGATCGAACGGAGGAGTGGCAATACGAACATTCAACATCACAATATCACCTTCGGCAGGATAGTTGGCCATAGAGTAAGCACGCATGGTTTCTTCGTCGTTTTTACAAGCCAAATCCCACATTTTGAATTTATCCCAATCGTCGCGGAATTGTTCTTCGATGGCAAAATCGGTAAATTTCAAATCGTATTTAGGAATATCAATCTGAATATAACCTCCCGAAGTAAAGTTGAGGTGTTCGCCTTCCGGCAATTTCACCACGAATTCTTTGATGAAAGTAGCGACATTTCTGTTCGAAACCACTTCGCACTCCCATTTTTTTACTCCAAGGATAGACTCATCCATCTTGATAGCCATATCGTTCTTTACTTTTACCTGACAACCCAGACGCCAGTTTTCCTTAATTTCTTTACGAGAGAAATGCACGGTTTCAGTCGGAAGAATTTCGCCTCCACCTTCAACTACCTGACATTTACATTGCGCACAAGAACCACCTCCACCGCAAGCAGACGGAAGGAAAATCTGTTGAACAGACAAAGTGTTCAACAATGTGCTTCCAGCTTGAGCAACCACCTGCTTTTCGCCGTTGATAGTGATTGTCACATCTCCCGAAGCCACTAAATACCTTTTTGCTACGAGTAAAATAATTACTAACAGCAGAATAACCACCAAGAAGATACTCAAACTGGCGATCATGTTTGTTGTATTGATTGCTAAAATCATAATTTTTTGGAGTTCGCCAACAGAAAACTGAACTAGCGAATCTATTTAAAGTTATTACTATTCTTTTCTATTCTTCGGATTTGAAAATCAGATTTTCAATCCAGAGAAGCACATAAAGGCGATACCCATTAATGCCACAGTTATAAAAGTGATTCCCAAGCCGCGTAATGGAGCTGGAACATCTGAATATTCCATTTTCTCACGAATGGCCGCCAAACCAACAATAGCAAGCAACCAACCTACACCCGAACCAAGTGCATACGAAGTAGCCTCACCAATATTGACAAACGCTCTTTGTTGCATAAATAGCGAACCACCCATGATGGCACAGTTTACAGCAATTAACGGAAGGAAAATTCCTAACGAGGCATAGAGCGACGGGCTGAATTTTTCAACAGCCATTTCCACCAACTGCGTAATTGCAGCAATAACTGCAATAAACAAAATGAATGCAAGATAACTCAAATCTAAATCTGCAAGTTCCGGGCTAATCCATTTTAAGGCACCTTCTTTGAGGAAATAGTTTTCGAGCAAATAGTTAACAGGCAAGGTAATTGTCAATACAAAAATTACGGCAGCTCCCAAGCCTAAGGAGGTTTTCACGTTTTTCGAAACGGCCAGATAAGAACACATTCCGAGAAAATACGCGAAAATCATATTATCTACGAATATCGACTTTACGAATATACTAGCTATATTTTCCATTATTTCTAATTTTTACTTTAAGCAGGTTTTTAATAAATTACTCTTGCAATTCTTTGTTTTTCGAACGGTGTACCCAAATAATACAAGCCACTAAAACCAATGCCATTGGAGGCAAAATCATCAATCCGTTATTTGAATATCCGGCTTCGTAAAGAGCTTGTGGAATTACTTTGAATCCGAATAAAGAACCCGAACCAAGCAACTCGCGGAAGAAAGCAACGACTACTAAAATCCACGCATAACCAAATCCATTACCAAGACCATCAACAAACGACTCCCAAGGTTTATTTCCCATTGCAAATGCTTCGAGACGTCCCATAAGAATACAGTTGGTAATAATCAAGCCTATATATACCGAAAGCTGAACACTTACATCGTAAGCGAATGCTTTCAAAATTTCACTCACAATCGTTACCAGCGCAGCAACTACCACCAATTGCACGATAATACGAATACGATTAGGAATAGTATTACGAAGCAACGAAATAATCACGTTTGCAAAAGCAACAATAATAGTAACCGACAATCCCATT
>JBBIID010000226.1:0-5572 GCA_037446675.1 Paludibacter sp. | reverse complement strand
ACACGGGCAATTCTGTGATTGTGGTAGAACACGATAAGGACATGATGTTGGCATCCGACTATGTGGTGGATTTGGGTCCGCATGCAGGTCGCCATGGTGGTGAAGTGGTTTTTGCCGGAACGCCAGACGAAATGCTTAAGGCCGACACGCTGACTTCTGCTTACTTGAATGGAACGAAAGAAATTGAGATTCCAAAAGAAGTTCGCCCCGGCAACGGAAAGTCAATCACCATTCGTGGAGCAAAAGGGAACAATCTGAAAAATATCGATGTAACTTTCCCGCTGGGGAAAATGATTTGCGTAACTGGAGTTTCGGGAAGTGGAAAATCGACTCTTATCAATGAGACCTTGCAGCCGATTTTGAGTCAGAAATTCTATCGCTCGTTGCAAGATCCGTTGCCTTACGATAGCGTGGAAGGACTGGAGAATATAGATAAAATAGTAGAGGTGGATCAGTCGCCTATCGGACGTACGCCACGCTCCAATCCGGCAACTTATACCGGCGTTTTTTCTGATATTCGTAACGTATTTGTTACGCTTCCCGAAGCTAAAATTCGTGGTTACAAACCCGGGCGTTTCTCGTTTAATACGGCTGGAGGACGCTGCGAAACTTGCGGCGGAAATGGATACAAAACCATAGAAATGAATTTTTTGCCCGACGTTCATGTGGCTTGCGAAAGTTGTAATGGGAAAAGATACAATAAGGAAACGCTCGAAGTTCGTTTTAAAGGAAAATCAATTGCCGATGTACTTGATATGAATATTAACCAAGCGGTGGAATTTTTTGAAAATCAGCCGGCAATTCTCAATAAAATCAAGACCTTGCAAGACGTTGGCTTGGGTTATATAAAACTTGGACAATCCAGTACTACGCTTTCGGGGGGTGAAAGTCAGCGGGTGAAATTGGCTACTGAACTTTCTAAACGAGATACAGGCAAGACTCTTTATGTGCTCGACGAACCAACTACCGGATTGCACTTTGAGGATATACGCGTGCTTCTTGGCGTTTTAAACCGACTTGTGAATAAAGGAAATACCGTGATTATTATCGAACATAATATGGATGTGATAAAAGTTGCCGACCATATTATTGATATTGGGCCTGAAGGTGGAGCTGCCGGAGGACAAGTGATGTGCACCGGAACTCCAAAAGAAATTGCTGCTCATGCTGGAAGCGAAACAGGAAGATTTTTGAAGTTGGAACTGAAATAATTGATGAGCGGATAAAAAAGTTATCAACGAATATAAAATAAAAGCAGGAAATTTTCCAGTTGGAATTTCCTGCTTTTTTATTTAAAGGTCAATCAATTAATCGTATTTGTAAATCTGATTGTTGTTTACATTGATAAATACAAAACGTTGTGATGCATTATTTTGATCCCAATCCCACATTTGTAAGTCGGGTCCGTTGTCGTTTATTTTACCTCCGCTTACATCTACTGCTCTACCGTTTATTTTTGATAGAATTGCAAATACATTGTTGCCTAAATGAACAATTTTAAATTTCTGAGCATCGTTATTCACATATTCGTAGCATTGCAATTTCGCACCTTTGTCCTTTTTCAGTTTTATATCATTCGATCCGGCGCGATATTTTACCTGATCAGGGTAGCTTAGGTCGGTTAAATGCCATGATCCGCTAACGTCAAGATATCTTCCGTTTCCAAACTTAATTCTGAAATACTCAATGTCATCATCGCATGGCACAAAAGTTATTTTGCGATCAAAGCCACCATCGTTGTCCCAAATTTGAGCTCTCACACCGTTTTTGTTTGTTTCGGATTCTTGCCCGGATAAATCCCAGAACTTATTGCTCTGTTCACATTTTACATAATAGATTCCTTCATGTAGCGGAGTTTGACCTGCCGAAGGTCCATAAAGTTTCCAGCTTTGGTTTAAACCGCCATATCTGTTCCATGAAGTTACAGGACAACCGTTTACGCTTGTTTTGTCTCCGTTGGCAGTGATTAACTGTCCAGTCGCTTTATTTACAATGTTGTATGCTAATGGCTGTCCTCCATATTCAAATCTGAATTGCTGATTATCGGCTTTGGTTTGCTTCTCGTCGGTCAGTTGCTTGTCTTTTTGAGTAGCTGTTAGCACATTGCTTGGATGATGCATTGGACGAATTAGATAATAATCGCCTAATTTCGCGATTTTCATGGTACGGTCGCCAATAGCGTTACCCGGTGACCAAAGTTGCAATGTATTTTCTCTTACCGCAGGATAAGTTCCCGGAAAATCCCAAAACTGACCACCTTCGACGCATTGGATGGCGTAAGCGCCCTGAGCTGGTTGAGCGATGTTTTGAGGATCGAAATCTTCAAATTTCCATTTTTGGTTTTCACCAGACCTGAACTGGCCTAAAATAACACCTTGAGCATTGGGGCGAATTTCGAGGCATAATCCATTTTTTGTTCTGATAAAATAAGTATTCGCTTCCCCGTCCACAGGTTCGAGTTTGAACATTTGGGAAGTTGATTTGCTAAAATTCCAAATCTGAACCGGAGCACCGATATTTGCATTACCTCCCGCTACATCCAAAACCAAATCGGTATGTTGAGGATGGATAAAGACGTATTCAGGCTCTGTTTCGCAGGCTTCAAAGCGATATATTCTGTCGAAACCTTGATTTTTCAAAGTATTGTTGTCAAAACCATATAATCCTAATTTGTCACCTGCTTTAGCATTCATCGGATTTACTCCGGGAAAATCGAAGAATGTGGCGGCAGCTTTGTTTTTAATCATATAAGCATTGTTTTTTACTGCATTTAGATTTGCAAAGGCGGCAGGTAGCGGATTTTTCTCGCATAACTTACGGAAAGCTTCGATGAGCATTGCTTTGCGGCCAGGATTTGTGCAAAAATCCCAAATCGGCTTTAAGCTGTTTTTGTCGAAATCGCATAATACCGGCATTTTTTCAATGCCATCTGCCCACAATCGATAAGTTTCAGGATCGTTGATGTTGTTGGCGTACTGAGAATTTCCACCGGTTACTGTAAGTTTTGTAGTGGTTTTAGCATTGGATAGCGTTTGCGAATACTTTGTGTCGAGCTTTGCATTTCCACTTACCGCTTTGTACGATGCTTCGACGGCAACAGATATGTCTTGAGTTTTGGTCTGACTGGAAATTACAGACTCAGAACTAAAATCGGCTCGTCCACCCAAGTAAGCACTGGCAATATAATGTGTCCCGTAAGTTTCGAACAGTACAACCGGGTCGAGTGTTGCTAAATCTTGCTTAAAACGAGGGTCGAGGATTGTGTTCAGCATTGGCAAATCACGTTCGTCGAACGAAACTCTCCATTTGGTGTTTGCATCCATGTACGTGAAAAAGTATTTCTGCTCATTTCCCGTTGTGCTTTGCGAGTAGGATGAATTTACAGATCCTTTGAAAAACATGGTTTCTCCGCTGAATCCGGCTTCGGCCGACAGGCTGCGAGCATAATCGCGAATACTTTCTCCTGAAACTGTTTTGACAATGTGATTGGAAATGTTTTCTAAAAATACATACTGAGGAACGCTGTAGCGATAAGATCCAATCGGCGTTTCGCTGAAATTGCTGTACTTGAACAAGCAATACCTTTTTTTACTTTTCTGGTCGGCGTAATTTCCAAAAACGTCGTAGCCGTAACCTAATACGTCAAGGCCAGGGGTTTGAGTCTGTGCCGAAGGCTTTTCAAAAACATAAACTACTAGTAAAATTAACATTAAAATTTTCTTCATAAAAATTAATTTTGGGTTATAAATAAAAAATTGTTTACTGGTTAAAATTAAGAATCACATTGTCTTTCCTATATTTAGAAATAATTGCTTCTGCATCTTTTGTCCTTTTTTCGCTTAACGCTGAGAAAAAAGGTTTTATAAGAGCAGTAGTTTTGGAGTGAGGGTATTTTGATAGAAAATATTTATATGCAGTCTCGAAATAATCCGAAACGCTGTCCGGTTGGTCAAAACTCCAGATTGGTGTGTTATCAATGCCTGTAAATAAAATAGTTTGATAAATTTTCAGAGTTGTTCTACAGTCTTCTATGAAAATGAAATTTGGATTTTCGTAAGTGAATTTCTCGTACCATGCTATTCTATCCGCCAATTTTTGAGGAGGAACAATTATCGAGGCATCGCTAATAAAACCTTCGGCAGTTTCGGTATTTAGCTGTGTTTGATATTCTTTCATGGTATGCGAAAGGTATGGATAAAAATGTTTTGCAATGAAGTTCCTGTCCTGTTTTATGTATGTCATTCCTTCTTCCGAATCAATGTCGAAACCATTTTTCTGAAGACTTTTGCGATAGTTGATTAGCTTTTTTGATAGTTGAGTCTCCGGTTTGGCAAATACAAATACATCGTAATTCGTTGTGTCGTTGTTATGTTTCTCGTTTAATCCGTTCGTGAGTCGAGTGTAAAATTTACTGAATTCGAAAAAAGCAGAATCGCATACGCTTGCCGATTGTTTCCCTATTACTTCTGTATATTTCTGTGCTGCTATGGTCGCTGAGTTTGCGTCGGTACTGTCCAATTGAGATAGAAATTCTCTGTAACCGACCAATAACGAATTTTCCAGCCGAGAAGTTGCGTTCGTTGGGATAGACTCATTTATTGATGCCTCACTGCGTTCGTTGTTCGCGCTATTTTTGGTTTTACAGCCGAAAACAAGAACTAAAATACAGCAGGCGATAATGCCGTTAATTTGATTTATTCTTATCATTTAAACAAACTTCTTTCTGAAATTCTATAGTTCCGTTATTTAGGATTTGTCCTTTTCTCTGAATGACGCATTCGCGTATCGTGTCACAAATCGAATTCCTTAAAGCAATATCTTCGGTTTCGGATCGAATTATTGTGTCGGTAATACATATTTCGAGATTGCTGTCGATAGAAATAATTTCTCCGTCAGTGTTCGGGTTTTGGTAGGTGACATAGTCTAGCGAAAGTAGCTGACTGTCTATTATTTGTCCCGATAAATCGTAAGTGGTGAGAACCGGTACATACGAATCGAGTTTTTTTAATGTGATGGTTGCGATATACTCGCCCGAGGTTGGAATTTGCGCTAACGCCAATGAGTATTCATCAATAAAATTTGAATTCCTCCGATCGAACTCCTTTAGGCTGCCGGGATTAAAATTGTCTTTATTTATTTTCATCGGCAAGTTGGAACGATTAAAATTTGAGAGATAACCGTCGAACTCACTATCCAAAGCTGTCCTGAATTTCTGGATAGTTTGTTGTTTTGCTGATAGATGAGAATTGTTTTTGGGAGTACAGCTACACCCAAGCAAAGACAAGAATGCTGCACACACAAATAGGTAAACTTTCATAGTCTTAATCAAAATTATATTAATTTATTGGTGCTACTCGCTGTAGACTTTAATTAAAAAGTCCGTAAGCAAACAGCGTACCAATAATTTTTTCTAATGTGTCCTAATATTGATCATAGATAATTATGAAAGTGATAAATAGTTATTAATTAGGTATTTGAAATATGTTTGTGTTTGTTTGTAATTTTTGGTTCTCTGCTCCGTTTTTGCATTGATTATTTCAGAATGCAATGTATAATTTATAACAGCAAAGGA
>JBBIID010000225.1:4208-5580 GCA_037446675.1 Paludibacter sp. | reverse complement strand
TAATGCACGGGCGTATTTGATCTATTGTGTGCTCCAAATCGTAGCTTTTCGTAGCTAAAATCACATAATCCATTTTTTCCGCACCATCCATATTATCTGTTGCAAAAGCTGGCTTTGCAACTATGGTTCCGGTTTCTGTTATTACCGTCAAGCCTTTTTCCTGAATTGCCTGTAAATGCTTTCCACGAGCTAAAAAACCAATCTGAACCTCCGGATCGTTTTCGTAACGCTTTGCCAACAATCCGCCATAATAGCCTCCTACTCCACCTAAACCTACAATTAAAACTTTCATCTTCAATATCTTTCTTTTATCCTTATTATTAAAAACTTAAAAAATCGAGTCACAAAGTTAGGTTTTTATGATAACTTTTCCTATTCTCGGAGTGCTAAAACTCCATAAAAAACCATCTGAAAGGCCACTGAGACATAAACAAGAGAAAGATTATACAAATGAAATTGATATAACTCTTTGTTTCGGTTATCTAATTCAATCCTTCTGCCCCTTTTTCCAAGGAGGAATGTGAAGCACAATAATAAATTGTTTTAATTAGTACTTATAAGGCAAAAAATTCTCTTTAGAGAAAGGAGATTTAGGGAAATTGAAAATAACTGCATCCATATAAAAAACGAACCGATTCTTAAATCAGAATCGGTTCGTTCTATGATTAGTATATTTGTACGAAATTTATCTTTTTACCAATACCCATGCATCAGGGAATCTGTCTTTTATTTGATTAATTCTGGCACGAGCTTGAGCGTATTGATTGTACGACGCAATTAAAACCCGATACATACCATTTTCGTTTATCACAACAATTGCATTGTTTCCTTCCGATTTCAAAGTGCTTTGAAGGCCTCTAGCATTTGTCGGTTTCGAAAAGCTACCTACCACAACGTGGTATTTATATTTTAATGCATCAGATGATTCTCCATCGGCTAAACTAAAATTTTCGTTACGGGTAACTTCCGGTTCGGAATAAGATGGCGAGGCAGGCGCTTCAACTTCTGCAGGCGCTTCAGGAGCAGCAGGCGTAACAGCCACAGCATTTGCTCCAGCCGGAATTTCAGCCACTTTTTGCTTTGTTTTACACGATGTAATAACAGTGATTGCTAAAAGGAATGTAAAAATTAATCGAATTGTTTTCATACCTGAATAATTGGTTTTAATTGGTTTACCGAACTTGCAGGCCTCGAATCGATATAGGATTATCTATTTTTCGACCAACAATGTTCTTTTGTAGATATTTTATTTTTTATATTTGTGAATCGTTATACTGCAACTGCCTATACAGACGCATGTAATTGCAAATCATTGATAAAATGGTTTATACACATCAATTGTTTAGATAAAGAGCAAAAAAAATGATAAACT
>JBBIID010000225.1:0-4188 GCA_037446675.1 Paludibacter sp. | reverse complement strand
TGCACTCGGACAATAGCGGTAAAAAAAATGTGAAAAATTTTTAGATCCGTTAAACAAATCAAATAAAAATTACGTTTAAATTTTGATAAAATCCGTCAATCAATCTACTAACATATAAAAATAATTAGATTATGAAATTTGAATTGCCTGAATTACCTTATGCACACAATGCATTAGCTCCAATTATCAGCGAACAAACAATTGGCTTTCACTACGGAAAGCATCACCAGACTTATGTAAACAATTTGAACAATCTGGTTGGCGGTACTCAATTCGAAAATTCCGATTTAGATTCTATTGTAAAGAAATCGGACGGTGCTATTTTCAACAATGCAGCACAAATCTGGAATCACAATTTCTATTTTCTCTCTTTGGCTCCGGAATCGGGACATACAATTTCCGACAAACTGTTGGCTGCGATTAACAGCAACTGGGGCGATTTGGAAAACTTCAAAAAAGAATTCAATCAGGCAGCTGTTTCGGTTTTTGGTTCGGGCTGGGCTTGGTTGGTAAAAGATGCCGACAACAAACTTTCGATTGTAAAGGAAAGCAATGCCGGCAATCCGCTCACTCATGGACTTGAACCGCTCCTCACTTTCGACGTTTGGGAACATGCTTATTATCTGGATTATCAGAACCGCCGTGCCGACTATGTTGCCGCATTATGGGACATTGTTGACTGGAAAGCTGTTTCGGCTCGGTTTTAAAGTTTGAGCTAAATAAATATTTAAAGAGAGCATCTTTTTTCGAAGATGCTCTCTTACTTTTTCAATTCATATTTTTTTTGAAAGAAATCAAAATCTGATCTTGATGGTTGGAAATTGACTGATTCACTCAGTCAGTGGTGTATTTTGTAAGATTTGAACTTGTTTTAGTTTGTTTAGACCTTTTGTTTTTAGTCAATTCCCATTTTATATTAATAAATACCACAAAAATGTTAATAAACTTAACGAAACATTCATTTTCCTAAAATTTAATAGGTGGTAGTATCAAAGTGTAGTAAAAAAATTATCTTTGTAGCCGAAATTAAAAACAGATAACAAAATGATGTACGCATTTATTATATCATTTTTTTTACTTTTAATTGGCGTTCTACTATTAGGAGTACGAATATTTTTTGTGAAGAATGGTAGATTTCCAAATTTCCATATAGGAGGAAGTAAGCCCCTGCGCGACAAAGGAATAAACTGCGCCACAACGCAGGACAGGCAAGCTCAAAAAATAAAAAGAATGAATATATCAGACATGGTAAACGAATTAAACGATAATTATTAAATATAAGGCGAATGAAAAACTTATCACTCATTATTAATGCCGTTTTGGCAATTGCAGTAGTAATCCTTTTTGTTATTGTTTTGGGAGGTAAAACAAATACAGCAACCACTCCTATCGTTCGTGGGAACGACACTATCGGTTACGGAAAATTACCCATTGCATATATAAACATCGATTCATTATTGCTCAATTATCAATTTGCTAAAGAGGCAAACGAAGCATTAATTAAGAAACAAGAAGATTCACGCCTTACAATTAATACACAAGCCCGTCAGTTGCAGTCCGAAATGGCTGAATTTCAACGCAAGTTGGAAAATAATGCTTTTTTGAGCCGCGAACGTGCCGAACAGGAACAAGCCAGATTGCAAAGAAAGCAACAGGAACTACAAGAGTTGGATGGAAAACTTAGCCAACAATTGATGCAGGTTCAACAAAAAATGAGCGAAGGATTGCGCGATACAATCAACGCATTTATGAAAGAATACAACAAGGATAATAAATACGAATTGATTATCAGCAACACTTCGAGCGACAACATTTTATACGCAGCTAAAGGTTACGACATTACCGAAGAAGTAACAAAAATACTCAACGAAAGATGTGCAAAAAAGTAATCAGGTATTAAACTATACAAAAAAACGCAATGTTCAAGCGAACATTGCGTTTTTTTGTATTCATAAAATTCGTCATCTTGTAAAACGAAGAACTAAATCTTCGTGCTGAGGAAAATTGGTAAGCAGATTTTTTCGATCCGCTAATTCAAAATCCTGAAAATCAAAGCCGGGCGAAACGGTACAACCCACCAGCGAGAAATCTCTTCCGGTCTCAATATCCGCTGCAAACCAGCAGCCTGCCGGAACAACAAATTGAGGCACTTGTCCGTCTTCAATATCAATTCCAACCTTTTGAAATACATATTTACCATCGGGGAAAATGATGTGCAAATTCACAGCCGATCCATCGTAAAAGTGCCAAATTTCATCTTGGCGGATTTGGTGAAAAGCAGAAAAGGTGTCAGACGAAAGAAGAAAATAGATACAGGTCGAAAAGTTTCTTGCACCATTAAATGGCTTTTTCAACTCAACACAATCATTACTTCGGTAAGTTTCGCTATAGAAACCACCTTCGGGATGTGGAAGCAGATTAAGTTTAGCTATTAATTGTTCTTTGGTATTCATATTTTACTATCAATAATCCTGCAATGCCGCAGAAAATGCAAACTTAGTCAAATTCGAGAAAAGAAAAGAAGAATAAAGCCTAAAATAGCATATATACAGAACAAACTCCAACATCAAAAAATCTATAATTATTAGCTTTTTATACCCGCGTTCTTAAAAAATAATCTAATTTTGTAATCCTTTATCAATTAGACCGAAGCATTTTTAAAACATGATTTGTATGAAAAAAATAACTTTGCTTTTTATGACAGTATTATTAATTGCATGTGGTGCCGAAAAACAAACCACACCAACAATGGAGAATTTTAAATATACCGTTGACAGATTTGCCGATATTGAAATTCTTCGTTACAGAGTCCCTGATTTCGAAAAACTAAGTCTGAAACAAAAAGAGTTGGTATATTATTTAAATCAGGCCGCTTTGGAGGGTCGCGACATTCTTTACGATCAGAACAACAAATACAATCTGCTGGTACGCCGTACATTGGAAACTATTTACGAAAATTACGCAGGCGATAAAAACTCTGATGAATTTCAGAAACTAACTACTTATCTCAAACGTGTATGGATGGGAAATGGGATTCATCACCACTATTCCGAAGATAAATTCGTACCTGAATTTTCAGAGAGATTTTTCGAAGAAGCGCTTCGTTCGGTAGAATCGCATTGTTCTGCCGTGTTGCTTCCGGGCGAATCGATCGATGATCTGATTGCTAAAATTAAACCTGTCATTTTCGATCCTACACTATTTCCAAAACGAACCAATCAGGAAGACGGAGTTGATTTGATCAAAACCTCTGGAGTGAACTTTTACGATGGTGTTACTCAGTTGGAAGTGGAGAATTTTTACAACAAAATGAAAAATCCGAATGACTCTACGCCTGTTTCTTTTGGTTTAAACAGCAAACTGGTGAAAGAAAATGGAGTTCTTGTTGAGAAATTTTACAAAGACAACGGATTGTACGGCGCTGCTATTACAAGAATTATTGGTTGGTTGGAAAAAGCTGCCGGAGTTGCTGAAAACGACAAACAAAAAGATGTAATTAATACCTTAATAGCTTACTACAAAAATGGCGATCTCAAAACTTACGACGAATATTCTATCAAATGGGTTCAGGATTTAGCATCTGATGTTGATTTTGTAAACGGCTTTACCGAAACATACAGCGACCCGCTAGGGATGAAAGGAAGTTGGGAATCGATGGTAAACTTCAAAAACATAGAAGCAACCAAAAGAACCAAAATCATCAGCGACAACGCGCAATGGTTCGAAGACCACTCTCCTATCGACCCAAAATTCAAAAAAGAAGAAGTGAAAGGTGTTTCTGCAAAAGTTATTACGGCTACTATTTTGGCTGGCGACTGTTATCCCTCCACTCCAATCGGGGTAAACCTGCCCAACTCCAACTGGATTCGTCACGAATACGGTTCGAAATCGGTAACTGTTGAAAATATTACCGAAGCTTACGATCAGGCTTCACTTGGAAACGGCTTTGCCGAAGAATTTATGTGGAGCGACGTAGAACGCGACCGTGCTAAGAAATTTGCCTCGTTGACAAACAATTTCCACACCGACCTGCACGAATGCCTTGGACATGGTTCAGGAAAATTGCTTCCCGGAGTCGATCCGGATGCTCAATTGAATGACCGGACAGATCTCGATGGTCTCCCCGGCTTCGAAATCCTTGTCCGCAAATACCCCTCGGCCCTTATCGCAGGTATCCTTGATGACAAT
>JBBIID010000224.1:0-5592 GCA_037446675.1 Paludibacter sp. | reverse complement strand
TGGCAAAGATATAGACTATTTGTAATATTAGCAGTAAACATCGATTAATAAGTCCATACAAAAAAGCAAAAAGCTGTTTATTCTTGATAAACAGCTTTATAGGAAGATAATTAATGTCGCTATTTTTTTACAATTTCATGTATACGAATAGGTTGAGAACTTAACCCTGAAACATAGAGCCTGGTAGCATCCGGATATAAAATACGGGGAAGCTTTATAAAATCGGCACCTCCTTGGTATATTATGTATTTATCTCCATTTAATAACATAGCTTCAACTCTGACATATCCGATCACGCCCGACAAAAACAAAAGTACTTCATTTGCTCCTTTACAATCTATTTCCAATAAATTCGGACTACTTAACAATTGAAACGTTTTTAAGTCCTTATCATAAGGTAATAATTCTGGCTTCAGCTTTTCAACTTTATTTGTCTGCAATGTAAAATCCATCAAAAAGAATGTCTGTTCTTTGGGTGAATTATTTATCATTCTTACATATCGAATATCAGGACTTACAATGGCCGACTCCATATCATCTTCATCTTTAGTAACTTTTAATTGATTCCATGTTTTTCCATCTACAGAACTTTCAAATAATCTCCAATTATCGGATGATAGTGGAAGGTTAAGCGATATCGAATTCATTTTTTTATTTGATATTGTTTGAATACCTACATACTCTCCTGGTTTTATTTTGATAGGTTGGAATACAGGAACGATAACTATCTCATCTTCTCTCTCTGAAACAGGTTGGGTTTTAAGTTGTTCTACATTTGAATATATTTGAGAGGAAGAAGATTGCATTTCGTCTTCATGTCGTGCCAGGAGTTCATTTCCTACTTGTTTATATACTTGTTGTATAAATGGCATTATTACCTTTGAAGCGGTTTTTACTCCTGGTTGAAAGTCATTCTTATTAAAATTACGATCAACCTCTTGAATACTGTCGAATAAAGCTGTAACCGCCGAATAGTTCTGCCAGGTTGACATTTCATCTTTATTTATCCATGCGTTCGCCATCTCCATTGTTTCTTTTCCTGCATTTCCAACTAATTCAAACTGTCGAAGCCATGGATTAATCTGTCTTATCAGCCTTTTATTTGGAGACTGACTATAAATCATTGTGGGAGCAACAGCCATTTGAGAAAACAATGCATTTAACTGGCTCGCCTCAAATTCCAAATATTTGCCAAGTTTAAATGATTGGGAAAATACATCAATAACCGGCTTAATTTGAACAGATTCGTCTCTTCTGAAGTTATGCCCATTTGGACCGGGATCGCTATTATGCGCACAGAACGTGAGAAATGCGATCGGAGCTTCTGGCATACATTGCCTGCAAGCTTCTTCCCACGACTTTTCCGGATCGTATTTTTTAATATTCCACGAATACATAGCAACTCCAAAGATGCCAATCTTGGAAGCCTCCGATTTATCCATAGGATTTGAGACAAAGCCGGTCATTGCATTATCAACATCCTTATCCAGACCGTAGGCCGGCCCCATTAGCAGATGATCTCTTACGTAATCATTTACCGGGAAATTCCACCATATAAATGGATTCCGTTTAATATGGCTTTTCACCCATTGAAGATTTTCTTTTGTTATATCTCCTACAACTTTATCTCCTGTCCACATTACCATTACAGAAGGATCTAATAAATTACCTAATACATCTAGGTAAGCATTTACACCTGTTGAAGATGCCGTTCGATTAAATTCGGTCGGACATAAAAGAAGAGGTTTTACATCACCTTTCTTCTGTACAAACTGAGCATTAATGTAGTTTAATAATCCGGCTTGTTTTTCGGAATTTGTCCCTTCCCCGGCAATATCATCAAAAAATAAGGCAAAGCAACGAACACCTAAAGTATACATGCTTTCAAATTTGGATAAAACCGCATTGCTGTCGGCTGCATTCCACTTAATATCTCTTCCTGGATTCATAGCCCAAACAAAATCAACTTTGTTCTTAGATGCTTCTGTTAATAGAGCAACAATTTGCTTTGCTTCATCAGCAGGATAGGGTTCTCTCCAAGACGGATATCTATGATAAGGATCATCTTTGGGTCCATAAATGTAAGTGTTGAGTTTTAATTTTCCAAAATATCGCAATAACTCAATCCTATCATCAAAAGACCATGGTTGTCCGTAGAATCCTTCTACAATACCTCGGAAATTTATATCCGGATAGTCTGTTATTGTACATGGGTTTAACAATATTTGTCCGCCATCATTACGCTTAACAAGTTGTTTGATTGTTTGGGCAGCATAAAATAAGGACCTTCCATCTACAATTTCAATTAGTATACTTTTGGGTTGGATTGTTAGCCGATAAGCTCCGGAACGCTTTAGTTCCTCTTTTTTATCATTAAGCATGACAATTTTTAACGGAGTACCTTTCTTTTGGGTTGAGATCGGAAGGAATTCCTTGAGCAAAGCAATTGCATCAGCATCAACCGATTTAATCCCTGTTAAGAAGTAACCTGAAGGAATAAATGTTTGTGTTGATATAAGGATTTCTTGTGGAGTTGGGAAAATCTGCACAGGTGAATACTGAGCATGACCTTTCGATGTTAAAAACAACAAAGGTAAGAAGATAAATAGAATAAGCTTTTTCATGACCTGCTGTAAATTAGTTAACGAACTATATGGCGAAAAAAATCATTTGCTTCTCAAGCATGTATCTAAACATGTGTTATGACAAGAAAAACGCTCACCTATATAAAAGAAGTCACGTCATCAACCTTTGCGTTTGATAATATAACAGTTGTAGTGTAGTTGAAAGTTTTGTATTATTTTAAATAAAAAAACAGTTTTTTTTAATAAGCAAATTCTGGATTTATATTCATATCAAATATAATTATAAAATTAAATATTGAAAAATTATTTATGTTCTAAATAAGCGGTCGTTAATAATCTTTACGATGTGTTTAATGTATATTTAAGCATAGAGGTCGGAATCATTATTATTAATTCCGACCTCTATAGATTAATACTTTAGGAATACGTTACTTTGTTGTAATCCTAAAGTTTTTTAGGTTAAATATCTGTTCTGATGATGAATCATTTCTTAAACGAAGGTATTTTGCCTTTGGACTAACAGAAAAGGCTTCATTACCGAGCATTAATTCCGTTTTTCCATTTATCTGTTCCCAGGTTTGCCCGTTTTCCGACCACTCCAAACATTGCCAATCCAGTGTTGGAGAGGGTAAATTAAGTTGAGCTTTTGCTATTTTCTTATCAGCGGCAATAAGAATTCCTATATACTCTCCCGGTTTGATTTTAATAGGTTCGAGTAATGGCACTATATTAACATCATTATCAATCGTTTTTATCGGTACCAGTGAAATCTGGTCTATATTTGTGAAGATAATAGATGTAGCCAAATTATTATTTTTACTTAGCTTTAAATCTTCTCCAACTAACCGATATAACTCTATAATGAACGGTTTTAAAACTAAAGAGCCAGTCTTGACTCCAGGTTGCCATTCATTCTGATTGTATTGTTTATCTATGATTTGCATTTTCTCAAGCAATGATGTTAGTTCGGAATAGTACTTTTCAGCATCTTTTGTGTTTTTTGATTTCCAGGCACTTGCCATCTTTAGAGAAACGGAACCCGCAAGACCTAAGTGTTCAAATTGCATTAACCAAGGGTCAATTTCTTTTATGAGACTTTCGTTCGTTGATTTTGCCCTTATCGTAGCCGGAGTTTCTGCTATTTGTTTAAACAAACAGGCCAGTACCTCTGATTCTTTTTGAGGAAAGTTATCTTCCGATTGTTCTTTTAAATATTTTTCCACTACAGGTTTGCTTTCGACTGATTCATCTCGACGGTATCTGTGTCCATTAATTCCCGGATCACTGTTGTGATTACAAAATACTTTGAAAGCTTCTGGAGCTTCAGGCATTATTATGTTACATGCAGCAATCCACTCTTTATTTGAATCATACTCACTTAAATTCCATGCATACATTGCTGCACCAAAAATACCGACTTTAGAAGCTTCGGGTTTGTCCATCGGATTACTAACAAAACCACTCATAGCATCTTTTGCATGGATATCAAGGCCATAGGAGGGACCCATAAGTAAATGGTCTCTAACATAATCACTGACAGGGAAGTTCCACCAAACAAATGCATTTCGCTTAATTCGTGTATTAACCCAGTTTAAGCCTTCCAATGTAATATCTCCCACAACCCTGTCGCCCGTCCACATTACTAGAATTGAAGGATCAAGCTTTTCTCCCAGAATATCAAGATAGGTATTGGGCTTAGGATTAGACCATGATTTATTATACTCAGTCGGACACATAATCAGCGGGTTGGCATCTTTCTTTATTTTTATAAATTCATTATGGATATAATTAAGTAATCCGGCCTGTTTTTCAGGTTGTGTACCTTCTCCTGAAATGTCATCGAAAAACACGGCAAAAGAGCGAATACCCAAACCATACATCATTTCAAATTTATTCAAAACAGCTATACTATCATTTTTATTCCATTGAATATCTTTTCCTGGATGAATAGCCCATACAAAATCTACTTTATTACGATTTGCTTCGGCAACTAAAGCCTCTATTTGTTTCGCTTCAGCTGCTGGATAGGGTTCACGCCATGAAGGCGAGCTGTGATATGGATCATCTTTTGGCCCGTAGATATAGGTGTTCATCTTTATTTTTCCATAAAATCGTAATTGCTCAATCCGATCATCAAAAGACCATGGGGTTCCGTAAAAACCTTCAACAGTTCCACGGTATGCAACATCTGGATAATCCGTAATCATACAGGGATAAAGTTTTATCTTTCCATCATTTGTCTTCGAAACAAGCTGCTTGATAGTTTGCACTGCATAAAATAGAGAACGGTCATCTTTAATCTCTATGGAGATACTTTTATCAGTAATCTTCAATCGATATGCCCCCGAACGTTGTAATGCGGCTTGTTTATCCTTTAATAAACTAATTTTTATAGGAATTGCTTTTTTAGTGGAGCCAAATGGCAATATCTCTTTTAAAAAAGATATTGCAACAGAATCTACGGATTTAAGACCAGTTATGCTAAAATCTGCTGAAATAAATGGCTGATTTGTGACTTCAATTTCCTGAGGAGTAGGAAATACCCGCGTTGGCATATGTTGTGCACTAAGTTTAGGGCATAGGCACAACAATCCCAACAGTAGAAAAAATTCAAATTTCTTCATCTGTTTCTTGTGTTTGTTTAAATTTAGTAATTGCGTTTATTTTTTAATTTCAAAAATTAATTCTTTTCCTTGATTTACCTCGTTTTCATTATTCAGTGTTCTAAATAACTGATACTCATTTGGGTAAATCAATTGTTTTTTGATTTCATATTTCTTCTTTATGCTTATAGACGAATTCTGTGTTTTAGTTTCTATATCAAAAGTACCAACAGAATTATTTATTGTCTTAATTCTTGGATTAGATTGTAATTCAATACCATCTGATAATGAAATATGATAGTCATATAACACATCGGATAGATAAGGAATCTCTAATGGCTGATTTCGTTTACTGTTCAATACTCTCGAAGAGAAAGGAATCTCTGGTAGTTTATAAGTGAAAT
>JBBIID010000223.1:0-5594 GCA_037446675.1 Paludibacter sp. | reverse complement strand
TATCAAATCCATTCGGGGGAGCGACCCTGATGCAGCCATTTACTGGCTGGCGCGAATGGTGGCCGGTGGCGAGGATCCCAAGTTCATTGCTCGTCGGTTGGTGATCTCGGCTGCGGAAGATATTGGCTTGGCAAATCCGAATGCTCTTTTGCTGGCGAATGCATGTTTCGATGCTTTGCAGAAAATCGGTTGGCCCGAAGGTCGTATCATTCTTGCCGAAGCGACTATTTATCTGGCATCTTCCCCTAAAAGTAATTCGGCCTATCTGGCCATTGACGATGCGATTGCGTTGGTCGACCGGACGGGAAATTTACCAGTACCATTGCATTTGCGTAATTCCCCCACCAAATTGATGAAAGATTTGAATTACGGAAAGAATTATAAATACTCTCACGATTTTCCCAATCATTTTGTTGAACAGCAGTTTCTCCCTGATGATTTAACAAAAGAACGTATTTGGAATGTCCAGAATAATCCTGCCGAAGCTAAATTAGGCGAGTGGTTACGTAGTTTGTGGAAAGGACGCTTCTAATTTTTGGTTGAAATAGTTAATTGTAAATGAAAATTTACTATTTTTGCTTATTACGAATACGATGTTAAAGAACGTAAACAATAATATGTTAAGTCGTGTTCTTTTCTATACACAAAACAGAATCGTTTTACACAATACTACAATAGCCATTTATGACCTCAACCATCATTGTCACCCTTTGCATTTTACTCCTTTTGGCTTATCTTTTTGATTTAACAGCATCGAAAACAAAAATTCCTTCTGTCATTTTGTTGCTGCTTTTGGGTTGGCTCTTAAGGCAGCTGACTGTATTTTTGAAAATTGACATGCCCGACTTGACCAACGTTTTGCCGGTGCTTGGCACGATAGGATTAATCCTCATCGTTTTGGAGGGATCGCTGGAACTGGAATTGAACAGTTCGAAATTTTCGTTAATAGGAAAATCGTTTCTTGGAGCCTTTTTCCCGCTTGTTGCGCTGTCTTTTCTTTTGAGCTTTTTATTCTCGTATGTTGGAGGTTATCCATTTAAAGCTTGTTTGACAAATGCCATTCCGTTCAGCATTATTAGTAGTGCCATAGCCATTCCGAGTGTGAGACACTTAAAAAAGTCCGATCATGAATTTGTGATTTACGAAAGTAGCCTTTCGGATATTTTAGGAGTTATCTTTTTCAATTTTATTGCACTTCACGAAACATTTGGGTTCATAACTTTTGCTCAGTTTGGACTGAATTTGATTATCACGATGATTGTTTCGTTTGTTGCATCTATAGGTTTAACCATTTTGTTGCGGAAAATAGAGCATCACATTAAATTTATTCCGATTATACTGCTTCTGATTTTGATTTATATAATTTCGAAAATATATCATTTGCCGTCGTTGGTATTTATTATGTTTTTTGGTTTGTTTTTGGGTAATTTACATAAGTTTGGGCGTTTCAGATGGATAGAAAGATTAAAACCTGAAGAGATGAAAGTTGAAGCTCAGAAATTTAAAGATTTGACTATTGAAGGAGCTTTTTTGATTCGTGCTTTGTTCTTTTTACTTTTCGGATATTTGCTCAAAACGTCTGAGATTCTCAATACCGACACCTTGGTTTGGTCCATCGGCATTGTAATCATCATTTTTGCTTTCAGAGCTATTCAGCTAAAACTCTTGCGAATCTCATTGAGTCCATTGTTATTTGTGGCACCACGCGGGCTAATTACGATTCTATTATTCCTGTCAATCGAACCAATTGATACCATATCACTTGTAAATAATTCGTTGATAGTTCAGGTAATTGTTCTTACAGCATTAATTATGATGTTCGGACTTATGGCCATGCCAAGAGTTGAAGAAAAAGCAGAAGTTCAGGTTCAAAATTCTGAAGTGGAAGATGTAAATAGAAACGAACTTGCCGAATCCTGATTTTTTTTGTTAAGTTACGAGAAGATAGCAATAGCCGAGGCAATAATTATTCCAAAGACAATGATTTCTGCAAAGTAAATCAAATAAACAAACACCATTTTCTTCAGTATACTAATCAGTTTGATATCCGAAAAAAACTGAATATATGACCATACTGTAAGTAAAAATGCACCAATTGCAATTCCGTAATTAATGATATTTGATCCTTGTTTTTCGTTGAAAAAATAAACAAGCGGAAAAGTAACAATATCCAGCATTAAAAGCAACCCACTCACATAAGCATTAAACACTAAATGTTCAGAATAATTAAACCCTTTTTTTCTGAATACCAGATACGATCCTAAGGCATAAAATGGAATTACAACCAGCGCCATTATTGCAGAATGAGAATTTAACCATTCGTATACGGCTGTAAAATAGTGAGGACTAAAACTTAATCCGTTTATATTTATTTTGGCATCGGCAGTAGTATCGGGTAAAAAATAGAATTTCAGTAAGCCCATTATTGTCGCCAAAATCACAAGTAACGAGAAAGGCTTAAAATGTCGAATTCTCTTTCCTTCGATATATTCTCGAATGGCAATTCCAGGTCTAAATGCTAGCTGTTTTAATGTGTAAAGAATTCCTTTGTCGAAAGCAAAAAGTCCAAGCTGAACATCGTGTATCAATGTTTTAAAATTAATACGACCAACAGTTAAAGATTGCCCACAGTTGTTACAGAAATTACCTTCGAAAGCATTTCCACAGTTTTTACAAACAGCCATTGCTTTTTTTGTCGACTTCATCCGAATCTACAATATTACATCAAACCTTTAAGTACTAAACCCATTGGAATAAAAGCAAGCATAAGAACAATGCTTATGATGGCTAAAACACCATAAAAAATAAACAGTCTCTTTAGATTTTTGAGACCTTCGTCAATATCGGTCTGATTTCTCTCATTCAATCCCGATAGCACTTTACTTCCAAATTTCAAAAGATTGTAAGCTGGAAGAAAGTAAATCGCTGCCATTATAAGGTATAAAATCCCTACAAAAAACATTGGAAATGGGATATTCTGAAAATCAGAATATTCATTAGAAATACCGGAGATAAAGAAAAATACGATCCCTACAATGAGAAAAAACAAGACAATTAGAAACCCTAAAATAGATAAAAAATAACTCCATCGCGCAGTTGACTTGAGGTATGATTCTGTTTCCTGTGTAAAACTAAGCGGAGCCATTGCAGTTTCACTTTTGTTTGTCATTTCTGTATCCATAATAATCAGGTATTAAATGATAAAAAGATTATAACATTCGCAAAGATAAAAATAAATTTAAACAAGTTAACAGACTCCAACTAAAAATACAAGTTCTTCTTGTG
Organism: Paludibacter sp.; assembly: GCA_037446675.1. GTDB lineage: Bacteria > Bacteroidota > Bacteroidia > Bacteroidales > Paludibacteraceae > Paludibacter. Next base: position 2,309 of record JBBIID010000223.1, on the reverse strand, counting down.
GCAGGGCAATTACCGAAATTTTTCTCTAATTCATTAGCAAAAAATTCTTTAAACTCAATAGAAAGTAGTAATTTTGCAGTCTCTTAGAAAAAATAGATTATTAAACTATATTATGGCAGAAAAAAAATTAAACTTATTGGCTGATTTTCCATCGGTTAGCACGCAAGAATGGATGGATAAAATCACAGCCGACCTCAAAGGAGCTGATTTTAATAAGAAGCTCGTTTGGAAAACTAACGAAGGCTTTAATGTCATGCCGTTCTATCGTGCAGAAGACATTGAAGCATTGCAAACTAAAGAAGCGGTGCCTGGAAAATTTCCATTTGTTCGTGGCACTAAAGCCGACAATGAATGGTTTGTTCGTCAGGATATTACCGTTAAATCGGCAAAAGAAGCCAATGCAAAAGCTCTTGACGTATTGAACAAAGGCGTAAATTCATTAGGTTTTGTTCTGAAAAAAGAAGATTTAAGCACCGATTACATTGCTACTTTATTGGAAAACGTTGCAGCTGATTGCGTTGAACTTAATTTCCGCATTTGTATTAATGCTTCGGCTCAGTTGGCTACTATTTTGGTTCAGTACTTCAACTCAAAAGGCTACGATGTAAAAAGTTTGCATGGTTCGATTGGTTTCGATCCTATCAACCGCATGTTGCAAGTTGGTAAAGATTTAACTAAAGAAGAAATCGTATCAAAATCAAAAGCGGTTATTGAGGCTATTGCCGGATTACCATTTTACCGTGTTATTGCAGTAAATGCTACTACTTTGAATAATGCAGGAGCATTTGTAGCTCAGGAATTGGGTTATGCATTGGCTTGGGGAAATGAATATCTTTCTTCATTGATCGAAGCTGGAGTCGACAAATCGTTAGCGGCTAAAAAAATAAAATTTAATTTTGGAGTAGGCGGTAACTATTTTATGGAAATTGCCAAATTCCGCGCAGCTCGTTTATTATGGGCTAAAATTGTTGACGCTTACCAACCTGAATGTCGTGTTCCCGATTGCAAAAGCACCGAAAACGGAATTTGTAAATGTGCTGCTAAAATGCGCATTCACGCTCAAACTTCCGAATTCAACAAAACAATTTTCGATGCTAACGTAAATATGCTTCGTACACAAACCGAAGCCATGAGTGCTTCGTTAGGTGGCGTTAATTCGTTAACTGTAACTCCATACGATTCTACCTATAAAGCATCCGACGAATTTTCAGAACGTATTGCCCGCAACCAACAATTGCTTTTAAAAGAAGAATCTCACTTCGACAAAGTAGTTGACCCTGCTGCCGGTTCATATTATATCGAAACTCTTACCAATAATGTTGCGGAACAGGCTTGGAAACTCTTCCTTGAAGTAGAAGAAAACGGCGGATTCTTTGCTGCGGTGAAAGCCGGAACAGTTCAGGATGCCGTTAAAGCAACTGCTACAGCTCGTTTGAAAGCGGTTTCTAGCCGTCGTGAAGTGTTGCTTGGAACCAACCAGTTCCCTAACTTCACCGAAATTGCTGCTGCCAAAGTAGAAAATTCGAAAGAAGTAGATTGTGATTGTGCGGAAACAGCGGTTAAAACGTTGAAACCGTTACGTGCTGCTGAAGAATTTGAAGCTCTTCGTTTTGCTACAGAAGCTGCTGCTAAACGTCCGAAAGCATTTATGTTGACCATTGGAAGTTTGGCAATGCGTTTGGCTCGTGCACAATTTGCTTGTAACTTCTTTGCTTGTGCAGGTTACGAAGTAATTGATAATCTTGGATTCAAAACTGTTGAAGAAGGTGTTGCAGCCGCTGAAAAAGCTGGTGCTGATATTATTGTTCTATGTTCTAGCGATGATGAATATGCAGAGCTTGCTCCTGCCGCATTCGAAGCATCCAAAGGAAAAGCTTTATTTGTAGTTGCAGGTGCTCCTGCTTGTACCGATGATCTTAAAGCAATCGGTGTTGAGTATTTTATTAATGTTAAGTCAAATGTATTGGATACGTTGAAAAACTTCAATTCATTAATCATCAAATAAGCAAAGCATGAAACCAAATTTTAAAGATATAGATATTAAAAATGTTGCTGCAACAGCCGCTCCTGAGCTGGAAAGCAACTGGTTGACACCTGAACAAATTCCGGTGAAACCATTTTACGCTAAAGAAGACATTGCTGGTATGGATCATCTGGGTTATGCGGCTGGTCTTCCTCCTTATTTGCGCGGACCTTACAGTGTAATGTACGCTATGCAACCATGGACAATTCGTCAGTATGCCGGTTTCTCTACAGCTGAAGAATCGAACGCTTTCTATCGTCGTAACCTGGCTTCAGGTCAGAAAGGT